>CAZGWJ010000032.1:24206-28450 GCA_964529445.1 uncultured bacterium | reverse complement strand
TCCAGTCCGGTAGAAGAACGCCCGTCCCGCGGCCGGCTTGATCAAAGGGTCCGGACGCCCATGTCCGCCAGATCCTGCATGACGCAGGCCGTGTCAGGAAGATGGGCCTGGAAATGCAGTCCCGGACGACGAGCCGAATGTTGGAGCCCCGCCACGCGATCGGGGCAGAGGATCTGACGGATGCAGGCCGCCGCAGGCGCCGCCGTGAGATGGTACGCGTCCTCATGGTACAGCGTGACGGACGCCGAGACGGGTTTTCCGTCCTTGATGCCTGCGGCCTCGGCTTTCACGACCACCCCGTGGGGCGGCGGGGCGAAACGCGAACCCCAGCAGAACAGCTCCCCCATCCGGCTCAAGGCTTTCTCCCGGAACAGGCGCAGGCCGACCATTACGACGGGCGTGATGACGGCATCCATGAAGAAACCGGTACCTCCCACGTAGAACGCCGTGTTCCTGAGTCCCGGCACCAGACCCGGCAGGTCGCGCATCTCCTCGAGCCCCATGGGATAACAATTCCTCACGCCGAAGGCGGGCCCGAAGTCCACGGCGACCGGCTTCAAATCCCGGTATCTCTGTTCGATCCAGTTCCCGTCCCGCAGGACCTCGGCCCGGTAATCCATGAACATCCGCATCAATTCGTCCACACCCGACGTGAGCGGATAGCCTCCCGGGGGATTGATCACGCTGGCCACTCCCGCCGTCGTGGTCGAATCCATCCCGGCAGCCAGGTGGCGCACCAAAAGCCCTGGAAGCCCCGGATGGAACCCGCCGTCCGTCACGAAGCAGAGGTCGGACGTGCGGATCTCCTTCTCAAGGGCCTCCAGCATGCGCAATTTCGCCGAGGAAACCTGGAGGTCGAGATAATCAAGCCGGCGCTCCAAGGCGGCTCGCACGACGCGATCGATGAAGGGCACGACGCCGGCGGCCACCACCACCATCTGGGAACCCCGGAAGACGGCCTTCAGTGAGGCCGGGTCCGCGGCATCCGCGTATTCGCCCCTCACCCGGCCACCTGGATGCATCTTGTTCCAGTCCCGCGCGTCGGCCTCGGCCATGTCCTTGCGGCGGCCGGCCAGGATCAGGTTGAGGTTGCTGTGCTTGAGAAGGATCTTGGCGAGCGCCCGACCCGTGTAGCCGTAACCGCCCAGGATGACAACGGTGTGGGTCATGTCCTCACCCGACCGGAGAAATTCGAGGTCGATATTCTAACCGGAGCGGTCGGTTTTGATGAGTGGAATCGAACCCGTCGGGCGATGGAAGGCCGGGGGGATCACCGGAGGGAGCGGAGGAACAGCCTTCGGGAGAGCGCCGCCATATCCTCCCGGTTTGCGGGGTTCCCCGCACCGATGCCGTACAATTCCTCCTCGACCCAACCCGCCAGAACCGGGAGGATGCTGTACTCCTCGCGGGTCAATTGGCGCGGCTTGCGATCGGACACGGTCAGGGCCCCGATGGCAAAGCCGTCCGGCGAATGGATGGGGCAGGAAGCGAACATCCGGACAGCGGCCCTTCCCGTGACCAGAGGATGGTCGAAGAAACGGGCATCCTCGGCCGTGTCGGGAACGTGGAAAACCTCCTCGCGGAGGATGGAATAGCCGCTGATGGATTGGTCGCGGGGGATCTCGATGTCGTGAACGCCTTGCCGGGACTTGTTCCAGACACGATGGGCATCGACGAAGCCAAGGAGGGAGACCGGGACGGCCAGGATGTTCATGGCCTTGAGGGTGATGCGGTCGAATCGTTCCTCCGGCGGCGTGTCAAGGATGGCCAGGCGGTATAACGCCGCCAAGCGTTTCTCCTCGTCGATGGGACGCAGCGGAGTGAACAATTCATCCCCCTTTGGGTTTGGGACGAACGAACCGGGTATGCCGTTACATTGATTCAACCTCCATCGGGGACCGAATACAAGGCGGACGACATGCCCCCATGATCCGGGACAGGTTAAACGCTTAAAGGGGCGAAACCGGGACCCGATGACGCGCTTGATTGGCCGAGGTTCCTCGTTCTCCCAAGTGGATCGCAACGCCTTCAATCCCGCTCACTACTGTCCAAGACGTTTGGTTCGCGGGATATACCACCTCGAAAACCTTGCTTGGGACCGGATCAAGCACACAACCACGAACAAGCCCCCTCTTTCCTTCCCCCTCTCCCGCTTGCGGGAGAGGGGGACCATTCACGCGCGCATTTCGCGACGAAGGATGGGTGAGGGGACGTCCGGCGCGACACCATTGACTGGGATAATTCGGGCAAGAGTGAATCCCGCTATTGAAGCCTGGGTGGAATATCCATGGACCGCGACGCGGAAGCCATCGAAAAGGTTCCAGCAAAAATCTCGACTGCCCTCTCCGCCCGACCGCCGTTTCAAAGGGCCGGACACTTTTCGGGATGAGCCCGCGTCCAATGGGCGAAGTCGGAAATCTCGAATCAAGGAGTCGAACATGAGAACGAGGATTTGGATCGCATTGCCGGTGCTGGCGGCCCTCTGCACCTCAGCCCCTCAAGCCGAGGCCCAAGTCCGCGCGGCCCTTTCGTTCACGGAGCAGGGCCTCGACGGGTTCTTCCTCTCCATCGGGGACTTCTACCGGGTCCCGCGGGAGAAGATCGTCTACGTCCGTGAGAGGCACATCCCGGACGAGGAGGTTCCCGTGGTCTTCTTCATCGCCCGGGAAGCCCGGGTCGCTCCCGAGAAGGTGGTGGCGTTGCGCCTGAAGGGACGCTCCTGGAGGGACATCGCCATCCACTTCCGACTCGGGCCCGAGGTGTTCTTCGTGAAAGGCGTGCGCGCCTACGGGCCCTACGCCCGCCCCTACGGCTATTACCCGGGCCGGGCGGATTGGCGGCGGGTCCGCTTCACGGACGCGGACGTGGTCAACTGCGTGAACCTGCGGTTCATGTCCGAACATTACCGCTGCTCTCCCGAGCGCATCGTCGGTTGGAGGAACCAGGGACGGAACTTCCGCGACATGGACCGCGACTTGAGGGGTCCCCACCGCGTGTCGCAGGCCCCCCGCCCCGACACCCGCATGGCCCGGAAGGACACCCCTTCCAAGCCGCATGACCAGGGGCGGAACACCCCCAAGCGAAACGGCTGGAACGAGAAGGATCCAAAGGGTCCGCAAGGTCCCCGCGGCCGTTGAACGGACCTCAACGCATGAAAGGCATCCCGGGATTCCCGGGATGCCTGGACGCTGGATGAATCGGACCCAGCAGGGGGCTGAAAAACCAATTCGAATCCCGCTAGTAGGCCGTCGATTTCCTGAAATGACAGCCGATCCAGAAAAGGTACGCGAATTCTCCGACGGTGAGCAGGAGCGGGGCCAGAGTCAGGACCCAGGGGGCGAGGAAAGCCGGATCCGGAACCAGGGCCAACGTCTCCTTGGCCAAAGCACTATGCCGGTAATGCTCGGCCAGGGATGTATTCATCAGGGTGAGGGTTCCGGAAAGGGTCCAGAGTGCGTCCACGACAAGCACCATCACCCAGGACGCGCGCTCCAGGCGGTACATCCCGAGGGTGGTCCAGACGATGATGGCCAGGTTGAAGGCCGTCAAGGCCGAGGCGGGGGCCCCCGTCAATTCCCTGCCGAAGAAATCGGCGCGAAGATCGGGATTGAAGAATTCAAGCATTCCCGAAAGGAATCCCACTCCCGCATAGACGCACCAGAGAAGAACGGGCAGGGGGCACCGGTCCGTCCAGTGGCTCTTCGGATCCAAGACATCAAATAGTCTTCGGGTACCGGGAAGCAGCAGGGCCACCGCTTGCAGGACACCCAGCGTCGCCAGTGCGGAAGAGAAAAAGAATTCCGAGACCCATCTCCCAAAAAGGAACCGGATCGCCCCCGTCTCCGGACCGGAGGAAAACCTCAGCAGGTCCGGTATCCAAACCAGGGCCGACGCGGCCCCGTAATAGCCGTACACGACGAAGAAAGTATCCAGAACGAGGGTCAGGATCCAACCCCACTTGGCGCCCCGAAGGATGCCGATACCACCGGCCACGAGCCAGATCCCCAGGACGAGGACGAGTGTTCCTCCCTCCGGGTCATCAACGGGAACTTTCCCGGATATACGGGTCGCGATCCGGAGTGTCCAGGCGGCGCAGGAAGCCAGGAGGATCCCCGCTCCGAGAAGGATCTGCGGGATTCCAAAGAGGAGGAGGATCCTGCGGGAGGGTTTGGATTCACTCATGGTGGGATTTTACATCCCGAAGAAGCCTCGGTTAAAGTCTCTTCGGCGCATGGTGGGCGCAT
>CAZGWJ010000032.1:0-24106 GCA_964529445.1 uncultured bacterium | reverse complement strand
CGAATGGCCTGCCATGAGCCGCCGACAGTGCTTCCCAATGGCGTGTCGAATGGCCTGCCATGAGCCGCCGACAGTGCTTCCCAATGGCGTGTCGAATGGCCCGCCATGAGTAAGCCTCGCCACGCGCGGAAGCGCGTGGCGGGCGCATCGAATGGCTGGGGCGGTGAATACGAACCGCTCCGCTCACAGGGGAAGATCCCCCTGTGAACCCCATTGGACGACCGGGAAACTCCCGTTTCCCGATCCCTTCCCACGGTTCGAATCCTACCGCCCCACTCAAAAAATTGCCCCGCCCTCCCCTTTCGGGGAGGCGGGGCGTCGAATGGCTGGGGCGGTAGGATTCGAACCTACGAATGCGGGATCCAAAATCCCGTGACTTACCACTTGTCGACGCCCCAGTGGGTCGGAAAGGGCCACACTCTACAGGCCCCGCACCGGTGTTTCAAGTTCCGCGGACATATCATACCCAATATCGGGACGATCCGAGCCGGGATTGCTCCCTCGCCCACGACGACGGATGGACGGAAATTCACTTCTTTCGGACGGGTGTCCTGGCGGGAGACGGGGTGACGCGGGCCGGCTTGGGGAAGCCCTCCCTCGCGTCCCGCAGGAATTCCAGCACTCCCCGCTCGTACATGACCCTGAACTTGCGATAGGTCTCGTCATGCCCGGCTTCGGGTACATAAAGAAGCCGGCGCGTGGAGGTTCCCAAGGAACGGAAGAGGCGCTGGATATCGGCGGCCGGGGCCAGATCGTCCTTCTCACCCGCGATGAGGAGAACGGGCACGCCTACCCGTCCCGCCACGGGAATGAGTTCCAGGTCCCCCGGGGTCAAACGCAGACCCGTTTTCCGGTTGAAGCTTTCGAGACAACGCTCGAAGAAGCCGGGAATGCGCATGAACATCCCCGCCGCAGTACGGCGGGCCACATAGGCCTTCGCGTCAGGCAGGGGGCTGTCCGCAACAAGGGCATCGGCCTGTGCTCCATCCGACAAGGCGCGCAGGGCCGCCATGGCCGAGAGCGAAAGCCCGAAGAAAACACGAAGCCCCCGGTGATCGCCTCTCGAATCCAGGTAACGCAGGGCCGCCTTGAAATCGGATGCCTCGTGCAGCCCCCCCGTCAGGGGGGCCGGGGTGCTTCCGCCATGGCCTCGAAGATCGAAAACAAGGACGCGATATCCCCCCCGGGACAGGAACGCGGCCCTCTCAAGGACCTGTTCCCTGTTCCTGTGGATCCCATGGCTCATCACCACGGTCCCGTACGCGGGACTTTTCGCGTCCCTCGGCCTTTGGGCGGGAAGCAACCACCCGGCCAGGGTCACTCCCCCGTCCGCAGGAATGAGGACGTCCTCATAGGACATGGCATATACGGAAGGCGTCCGTTTGGGCGGTTTCGGTCTCGCTTCCGCGAGGCCGGAGGCTACCAGGGATGGAAGGACGAAGTAGACGAACGCGAGGGAAAGGAGACCGATCCCCAGGATGACCGCCGAGACCAGGACGATGCTTTTTTTCGTCGGCTTCCTCATGGCTTCCGTCTCTTTCCCCCGAACGTGGAATTAGAAATGAACGGTTTTCCTCTTGATTGCTGACGCCTTCAACTCCTCATTCCTAATTCATCATTCCCCATTGCGGCGTCCAACGGATCCATCGATCCTTCGGATACCGTTGGGAACGCTGCTTGCCGACGCGGTGAACCGGCCCGGACGGGCCAGCCGCAGAGCGATCTCCCCCGCCGCCGTCTCGTCGGCGGCGATACCGAAAACCGTCGAGCCGCTCCCCGAAACCAGGGCGCCCAGGCATCCCGCTTCCAGCAATTCATCGCGGATTTGCCGGCATTCCGGCTGGAGTTCGAAGGCAGGCTCCTCCAACGCGTTGTAAAGACCTCGCGCGACATCCTCCGCCGTCGCGCCCGCCATGCGATCCCCGAATTCCCTGGCGCGGGACCCGTCCGTGAACCGGATGCGCCCGGACCCGTAGACGACTCCTGTCGAAAGCCCTTCCGCGGGTTTCACCAGCGCCAACCGGAGGGGGGGGACCGCCGGGAGCGACTCGAGGGCCTCCCCGCGTCCCCGTCCCAGGGCGGTGCCACCAACGAGGAAGAAAGGCACATCGGAACCGAGCTTCAGTGCGAGTTCCGCGAGTACTTCCGCCGGAAGGTTGGTCGCATACAGCTCGTTCAGGGCCACCAGCGTCGCGGCCGCATCCGAGGATCCGCCGCCCAGCCCGGCGGTCAGCGGGATCCTCTTCTTCAGGAGGATGGCCGCTCCGCCTCGCAGCCGGGTGTACTCGAAGAAGACCTGGGCGGCCTTGGCGACGAGATTGGTCCCGTCGGCCGGAAGAACGGGGATGCCCTCGACCTTCACGGTGACATCCGCTTCAGCCGGCCGGAATTCCAGTTCGTCCTCCAGGGAAAGCGCCTGGAAAACGAGTGCCAGTTCGTGGTAGCCGTCGGGTCTTTTCCCCAGAACCTCGAGGATCAGGTTCACCTTGGCGGGCGCACGGTAGACGAGGGGGGAGCCGTTCATCGGACGACCTCCTCGAGTCGCCGCTGGTAATCCGCGTTGTCCGGCTCCAGTTCCAGGGCCTTCCGCCAATAGAGGGCGGCCCCCACCCGGTCCTTGAGCTTGAGACGGATCTGAGCCGCGTGGTCGAAGATCACCGAATCCTCCGGGCGCGGTTCCTTCAGGTTGGCGATGCATTTCTCCATCTGCTTCCACGCCGAGGAATAGAAGCCCTTGCGATACAGGACCCATGCGTAACTGTCGAGGTAATAGGGATTCTCAGGGTCCAGTTCCAGGGCCTTCTCGAGCATCTTTTTCGCCTCGCCAGTCTTGACGCGCCGTTCGGCCCAGGAATACCCCACATAGTTGTAGGCCTCGGCGTAAAGGGGATCCGCGTCGATGGCCTTGAGCATCATGGATAGGGCCCCCTCGGGATCCTGGCGCTTGTCCAGCACGACGCCCAGGTTGAAGAGGACCGTGGCGTTCTTGGGATCCCTCTGGAGCACGCGCCGGTAGGCGGTCTCCGCGAACTCCAAATCCCCCCTCCGGTGCCAGATCATGGCCTGGATGAGTTCAAGATCGCTTTCATCGGGAAGCGCCTCCCGTGCCTCCTTCATGGCCTTTTCCACATCGGATCCGCGCTTCTGCTCCTCTAGGAGGAGAATGAGCCGGATCCAAGCGTCGACCTCGCGAGGATCCTTGTCGACGATCCTTCGCAGGACGGCCTCGGCCTTCTTCGGCAGGCCTGATTCACCGTAGGCCGCGGCCAATCGGTACTTCACCAGCACGTTGTTCGGTTGCTCCTTCTGAAGCCGCTCGAAGGACTCGACGGCCTTGGGATACTGTTTCAACTGCATGGCGCAAAGCCCGATATAGTCCAGGACGGACGCGTCCTGCGGCTTCAATTCGCGGTATCGCTCGAAGGCTTCGAGCGCCAAACCGTACTCGCGCGCGTTGTACCGCAATTCCCCAAGGGCCAGGAAGGGTTGGGGATTGCGCGGGTTCAATTCGCCCAACCGTTCGTACACGGTCACGGCCTGCTGGGGTTTCTGGTTCAGCTCGTAAAGCAGTCCCAAGGAGGAATAGGCGGACTCGAAGGCTGGATCCAATTCGATGGCGCGCTTGAAGGCGCGTTCGGCCTTGGCCACCTCGCCGCGTTTGGTGTACACGAGCCCCATGTCGTAATGGGCCGTGGGGGACGAGGGGTCCCGATCCAGGATGGCCTGGTAGGTCTGGACAGCCTCGTCGGTCTTGTTCTGCGCGGCCAGGACCCCCGCCAGGTAATAGCGGGCCTCCTCGTTGCCCGGATCGGCCGCGAGGATCCTCAGGTATTCCCGCTGGGCCTTCGCGTACTCCCCCTGTGACGCATAGAGGCTGGCCAGGGTGGACCGGACCTCGATGTTCTTGGGGTCGATCTCGAGGGCCTTGCGAAGGGACTCGATGGTCTTCTGGTCCATTCCCTCGACGTAGTAGTGATAGGCCAGACGGCTGTGGAGCGTGGCCGACCGCGGATCGAAACGCGAGGCCTGCTGGAACTCGGCCAAAGCGCGGCCGGGATCATTGCGGCGTTGGGCATAGAGTCCGTTGGCGTAATGCCAGAGGGCTCTCTTGTCAAAACGGGAACCCCGGGTCGCTCCGTCGTCTGGACGAACCCGGCCGCTCGTCGCACAGCCGTTCAAGCCGAGTGCGGCCAGGATGAGGATTCCAAGGAGAGGGCGGTAGGCGTTCATGGGTGGGATACCGTGTTCAGATTGATTTGATGGATTCGTTGGCCTTGCGCAACCGGTCGTTGGCGGTCCTCAAGAACATCATGAGAAGCTTGACGGCGATCGCCGGGTGTTTTTCCACCAGTTGCTGGAACGATTTGCGGGTCATGGCAAGGCAAGTGGCTTCTCCAGCGGTTCGGGCGGTGGCCGCACGGGGCAGGTTGTCCACCAGGGACATCTCACCCAAGAATTCCCCTTCCTTGAGCGTGGCCAGCACGATCTCCCGGCCATCCTTGCCGGTTTTCACGATCTCGACCCTCCCCCTTCGAACCAGGTAGAGGACTTCCCCCGTCATGCCCTCGGCGAAAAGGACCGCTCCGGGTGTGTAGTTCTTCTCGAAGAAAGCGGGCGACAGGTTCTCGAGATCCTGCGGGGTCATGTCGCTGAAAAGCGGCTGCTCCTTCAGCACGTTGGGTTCGACGATTCCGGCCATATCGAGGTTCCACCCGGAGAGGATTCGACGACCCCCTATTGTGCCATACCCACCACGATTATCAAAGCGAACCGGCCTCCCAACCCTGCACGAGGGCCGATTCCATAGTCCCATACTCCCACTTCCCGTAGCGCCCGACCGGACAGACGCCCTTCCTCGCCAGGTGTGAGAGGATCGTTCCAACCGCTTCCTCCCGAAACTCGTCGTAAATCACGTAGGCCGAGGGCAGGTCCAGGTCTGCCCTCACCGCGATCTCGCGCTCCGACCGGATCCACCCGATCCGCATCAGGTCCCGCACAGCTTCCCGCCCCAACTTCCGCGCATCGGGAATTCCTCCCTTGTACGAGTATTCGAGATAGATCGTCGACCCGCTGCGGGGAGCCACCGTGGGCACGCAAGCCGAGACGCTTCCGGCGCGATGGAAGCGGAACTCCTTCTCGGGAAAGTAAACCCAACTGTAGGGGACGGGCTGGGTGGCTTTCAGCCCAAGATTGATGTTATAGACCGATACGCTTTTCAGCCGCGAAGCGGCCCGCTTCAACACGGGAGGCGCGCTCACGCAAAGCCGGATCAGAGTCTTCAGGGGCAGGCTCGACACAAGGCGGTCGTACTCCACCACCAATCCGGTCGAAAGCCAGGCCCGACGCCGTTCCAGATCTACCCGATCGATCCGCACTCCCCGGAAGAGTCCGGGCAGGTCCCGGGCGATGAGTTGCGGCAGGACCGAGATGCCTCCCCGGTCGGGGTAATAGAAGGAAGCGTTGTACCCCGAACGGGAAGGCCGTGCATTGAGTGCCCCCTCCACCACCTTCAGAACCGACGGCCGGGGAACGAACCGCCCCATCCAGCGCCGGGTCAGCTTGTGCAGGGGTGTTTTCCACAGTTTTTCATTGTAGGGAAACAGGAAGTTCCTGGAGATGCCGGGGCCGAAGTTGGCCAGACACCAGGAGCGAAAATCCTCCGCCTTGCCGGGATCGCCCGAGGCCTTCAGACGCGATTCGAGATACCCGGTCACGTTCTCCATGGCGACCGCAGACGGCAAACCTGCGCTGTTCTCCTGGTAGGGGTATTCGGTGTAGGAACCATGACTGAAGATGGCGGCTCGACGCGTGCGGATCTTGAAAAGTCCCGGAGCAAGGGCCAGGACACGGTCTCGGACGAAAGGGTCCTTGAAATGGAGGAAATGCCCCGTGTAATCGAAGGTGTAGCCGGAACAGGCGACGGAACGGCAGAGTCCACCGAAATCCGCTTCGCGCTCGACCAGCATGAAGGAACGCCCGCGGGCATGAAGTTCCCGGGCACAAGCCAATCCGGCCAACCCGCCGCCGGCGATGAGTGTCGAAATTTTCATGCAGGACCTCTTACATCGGCGTTCTTGCCGAGAAGGCTCCAAGAACAGCCTCGATCCCTGGTGTTCATAACCCTTCCGGTTTCTCGCCCCGTGGAACAAGCGGCCCTCATTCTCGGCCTTCGGACTTTCGTAGGCTATTCGTCTTTTCCACGGCGGGGCGAACGATTCGCGCCGGGCGAATTCCCGGAGAAAACGCGGGCATACCTCTCGTCGACGCGGATCTGGGAGATCAGGAAGGTGAACATCACGGTCACGGCGAAGAGGGCCATGGTGAAGATGAGCGCCTGCTTGAACGATATGCGGACGAGAAAAAAAGCCGCGACAGAAAGCATGGCCCCGACCGACCAAAGGGTCAGCACGATGGGCTTCACGTTCCAGCCGAGCGCCCTCAGGCGCAGGGCCAAATGATCGTTCGATCCCCTGAACATGGACCGTCCCTTCAAGGTCCTCAAGGCCATCACAAGGAGCGTATCGTAGATGGGGATCCCCAGGATGAGGATGGGCGCATAAAGGGAGACGGGATGGATCTCGGTATAGGACTGCCCCATGGCGATCCCGGCCAGGATGAACCCCAGGAAAAGGGCGCCCGAATCCCCCATGTAGATGCGCGCGGGCTGGAAATTGTAGGGAAGGAAACCAAGTGCGCTCCCCGCCAGGGCCGCCGCTGCCACGTTGACATAGGCATGCTCCCCCGACAGGGAGACGAAGAGGAAACCCAGGGCCGCCAGGGTCACTAGGCCCCCGGCCAGACCGTCCATGATGTCCACCAAGTTGATGGCGTTGGTCACCCCGACCACCCAGAGGATCGTCAGCCCCCAGGCGACCCAGACGGTGGCCGTGAAGGAAAGCTGGACCCCGAAAGCGATGAGCAGGGCGGCTCCGGCGATCTGGACGAGGAACTTCGTGCCCGGCGAAAGAGAGAAAAGGTCGTCCACGAGCCCCAGAAGGCATACCACGGTCCCGCCGATAAGAAGCGCAGAAAGCTTAGCGGCGTCGGGAGGAGGGGCCAGGTTCAGGACCCCCTGGATGGTCAGCATAAAAGCGAAATACATGGCCAAGCCGCCCATATAGGGCACCGGAGCCGTATGTTTCTTCAACTGCCCTGCGGGCGTGTCCATGAACTGGGTCCGCAGGGCGATCTTGCGGAAAAGCGGGGTGAGACCCAGGGAGAGGACGAAGGCGGAAAGGAATATGGCCAATGTCGGGTTCAGAGGGGCCTCCGGGTGTCTTAGAGGGGCTTATGATAACAAAGAAAACCGACTGCTCGACTACCCCCACATGGGTCCAATCGGTCTTATTAGACCCATAGGACCTATGTTCATTGGGGAAAAACAAAAGGCCCCGGGGGGTCAGTCCGGGGCCCAGAAGGAGATGCTTCAGATTGTTCTTCAAAGGGGTTTCACCCTTCGATATTCATATTATGCAAGTGCCATGCCATCTCCCTTTTTCCGTTCCATCTCCGAGAAACCCTTCTTTTATCGCACCTTTCCTCATCCGCCGTTTTAACCTTTAACGCCATAAGTGTTAATATATTTTACACTCTATAATACTGTGTTAGTTTTCTTTACATTATAGAGAGGCCTCTCTTCAGGCCCTTTCAGCGGTCAGCCCGTATTTGCTTATCTTCTGGTACAGCGTGGGACGGCTGATACCCAGGCGCTGGGCCGCTTTCTTCTTGTTGAACCGCGACTCCCGCAGGACCTTGAGGATGACCTCCCGTTCGGCACCCTGCAGGGCATATCCGGCACCGGAGACCTGGGGCCCGCGATCCTCCCCTTTAACCCGCCCCTCCAGGATCTCCGCCGGCAGATGCTCGGGCAGGATTTTCACGTCGTCGTAGAGAGTCACGGCCCTCTCGATGGCGTTCTCCAGCTCGCGCACATTACCTGGCCAACGGTATTTCCGCATGAGAACGAGCGCTTCCGCCGAAAGACCCGTGAATCTCAGATCGGGCCTCTTCTCGCGCAGGAGACGCAAGAAGTGATCCGCCAGTATTTCCAAGTCCCCGAGCCTTTCCCGGAGGGGAGGCATCTCCACCGTGATGACATTCAAACGGTAGAACAGGTCCTCCCGGAACCGGCCCTCTCGAACGGCGGCCCGGAGATCCCGGTTGGTGGCCGCCACGACTCGAACGTCCACTTGGACCGGCTCATTGCCGCCCACGCGCTCGAACTCACGCTCCTGCAGGAACCGCAGGAGCTTCACCTGGGTGGCCAGGGGGATCTCCCCGATCTCATCCAGGAAGACGGTTCCGGACTGGGCGGACTCGAATTTCCCGATCTTGCGGCCCACGGCTCCCGTGAAAGAGCCCTTCTCGTGGCCGAACAGCTCGCTCTCCAGAAGCGACTCCGTCAGCACGGAACAGGCGATGGGCACGAAGGGGCGATCATATCGAGGCGAAAGCTGGTGGATGGAACGGGCCACGAGTTCCTTTCCCGTTCCGTTCTCTCCCAGGATAATGACCGTCGCATCGGAAGCGGCTGCCCGTTTGACGAGTTCGTTCACATCGCGCATCGGCGCGCTGTCCCCGACCAGAGAGGTCTCGCCCCCCGCAGGCGCGGTCTTCCGGCTGGTGGCGACGCTCACCATGGACCGGGAAAGGGCATAGAGAAGCGAGGCGGGATCCTTCGAGGTCTTCAGGAATTCCTCGAAGTCCCGGCGCACGCGAACATCCACGCCCCCGTCCAGATAGATCTGCCCGAGGTTGTGTAGCGCATCGGAGTGTTCCGGGTCCTCCTTCAATACGGCCTTGAATTGGGCCACGGCACGCTCAAGGTCTCCACTCTTGAAATAGGCCACTCCCAAGTCGTTGCGGACGTTCATGCGCTCGGGACCTTCGGGCACCAGTTTCAGGACCTTCTGGTAGGTCCTGACCGCCTCCGGATAATGCTCCATGGCCAGCAGGCAATCGCCCATATTCCCGAGCGCGGGCACGTTTCCCGGATGCTTCTCGAGGACCCGGCGATAGAGGGCGATAGCCTCCTCCAAGTCCCCTCGTTGGCGCAGAAGCGAACCGAGGTTCAAACGGCATTGCAAACGCAGTGTCTCTTCAGTGTGGAAAAGGCCCAAGTAGTAGCGGCCCTGGACAACGGGATGCAGGAGCCCGAGAGCTTCCTGGAACTTGGAAATGGCGTCGTTGACATGCCCCCGGCCCATGTGAAGAAGCCCCAAATTGTAATGCACGTCCAGAAGCTTGGGGTGGATGCGAAGGGCCGCCTGGTAGCGAGCCAGCGCCTTCTCGGGATCCTGCAGGTGATAAGCCGCATGCCCCGCATCCCGCAGGGCGAGGGCGCTCTGCGGTTTCTTCTTCAGAGCCTTCTCGAACCAACGCGCCGCGTCCTGGTATTCCCCCAACTCGAAGGAATCAATGCCGGCCCGCGTCTCGACCAGCACCTCCTCGCGGGGGGCGCCGCACACGGTGCAAAAACGGGCGGGACCCCGCCAGGCATTGCCGCACACGAGGCATCCGGATCTCACGGGTTCCCCCTCCGCCTTCTCGCGGCCGCATCCTTCCCTTTCCCGCCCTGTAGTTTTCGGATCTGGAGGGTGGCAAGTTTCGCGATCCGGGGATTGTCCGCGTAACGCTTCTCCAGGCCCCGGTACAGACTCAAGGCCTCCTTGAAACGCCCTTCCCTCTGCAATTTGTAGCCGACACGAAGTTCCCTCTCGAAGGCGATAAGCCGTTCTTCTTCCTTGCGGGTGAGCCGCGTGGTCCAAAGGTGGGCGAACTCGGTCAGGGCGGCCATGGTCATGAGCTGGATGAAATAGGGGGGAAAGAGGATGGTCGACAGCAGGGCCACGATCGTGAGCCCCCCCCAGTCCTCTTTTTTCAATATGGTCTTCATGCGGCTCATGCCCCCTCGAACGTAAAGAAATCTTACACCTTCGCGGAGGGTTTCACCACGAAGACACGAAGGCCGAAGGGGGCTTCATTGGAGCGGAAAAGGGCCGATCGGTTTCGACGACCCTTTCGCGCTAAAACAAAAGCCCCGGGGATCGAACGATCCCCGGGGCTCGTTATCCGATCGCGCGAAGAATGCTCGCACCATCGTCGTGGAGGACTAATCCTTCTTGCGATAGTCCTCAATGTTAAGGCCCAACGCGTCCTTGCGGGACAGCTTGATCTTCTTGGTCTTGGGATCGATGCCGATGCACTTCACCAGCATCTCGTCGCCTTCCTTGACGACATCCTCGACCCGTTCGACCCGCTTGTTGTCCAGTTGGGAGATATGCACCAATCCATCGGTACCAGGCAGGATCTCCACGAAGGCCCCGAAGTCCATGATCTTCTGGACGGTACCCAGGTAGATCTTCCCCTCCTCGGCTTCGGCCGTGAGACCCTGGATGTACTGGGTGGCCTTCTCGAGCGCAACACCATCGGGCGAGGCGATGTGCACACTGCCATCATCCTCCACGTTGATCTCGACCTTGAAGTCCTCCTGGATCTTCCGGATGGTGGCGCCACCCTTGCCGATGATGTCGCGAATCCGCTCGGTCGGCACCTTGATGGTGACGATCCGGGGCGCATAGGGCGACAAGTCGGTGCGGGGGGCGGAGATGGCCTTCTCCATGACATCGAGGACGTGCAATCGGCCCTGCTTGGCCTGGGCCAGGCCCTTCTCGACGATTTCCATGGTGATGCCCTTGATCTTGATGTCCATCTGAATGGCCGTGATGCCCTTGCGGGTTCCCGCCACCTTGAAATCCATGTCCCCGAAATGGTCCTCGAGACCCTGGATATCGGTGAGGATGGCGTACTTCGAGAGGTCCGCGTTGGAGACGAGCCCGAGGGCCACACCGGCACAGGCGCTCTTCAGGGGCACGCCTGCATCCATCATGGAAAGGGACCCGCCACAGACGGAGGCCATGGACGAGGAACCGTTGGATTCCAGGATGTCCGAAGCCACCTGGATGGTGTAGGGGAAGGAATCCTTGCTGGGAAGCAGCGGTTCGAGCGCGCGTTCCGCCAGGGCTCCGTGCCCGATCTCTCGCCGTCCAGGGCCGCGCAGGGGCTTGATCTCGCCCACGGAATAGGGCGGGAAGCTGTAGTGAAGCATGAAATGCTTCTTCTTCTCGCCTTCCAGCTCCTCGAGGATCTGCTGGTCATCCTGGGTGCCCAGGGTGGTGACCACGAGGGCCTGGGTCTGTCCGCGCGTGAAGAGGGCCGAACCGTGCGTGCGGGGCAAAACCTTCACCTCCGCCGTAATGGGACGGAACTCGTCGAACTTGCGGCCGTCCTGCCGCTCGTGACGCTCCAGGATGGCTTCGCGCACGAGGTCCGACTCGATGCCGTGGAGGATGCCGTGGATGGCCTTGTCCTGGCCGGGGAACTTCTCGGCCAAAGCGGCCACCGCGTCCACCGCGACCTGGGCGACCTTTTCCTGGCGCTTGAGCTTGTCCTTCTCGGCCATGGCCGCCTCGAGCTTCGGGCGCCCGAAGGCCTTGACCTCCGCGTCCAATTCCGGGGCGGGCTTCACCAGCGTGAGGGCTCGCTTCGGCTTGCCGCACTTCTTCCGGAGTTCTTCCTGCAGATCGATGAGCTTCTGGCATTCCTTCTGGGCCAGCCTCACGGCCTCAAGCACGACGGACTCGGGCTCTTCATCGGCCCCCCCCTCCACCATGATGATGGCCTCACGGCTGGACACGACCACGAGGTCGAGCGAGCTGGCATCCTGCTGAACGAATGTGGGGTTCACAACGAACTCGCCCTTGACGCGGCCGATACGAACGCAACCGAACGGCGTGTCAAATGGAATGTCGGAGATGTACAAGGCGGCAGAAGCCCCGTTCACGGCCACCACGTCCGAATCGTTCTCCTGATCCGAGGAGATGACGGTCGCGTGAATCTGGACCTCGTTGAAAAACCCGTCGGGGAACAGCGGACGGATGGGGCGATCGATCAACCGGGAAGTGAGGGTTTCCTTGGTGCGGGGACGGCCTTCGCGCTTGAACCAGCCGCCGGGGATGCGACCCGCAGCCGCCGACTTCTCACGGTACTCGATGGTGAGGGGGAAGAAATCCTTGCCGGGCATCGGATTCTTGGCCCCGACCGCGGCAGCTAAGACCACCGTGTCGCCGAACTGGGCGAGAACCGCCCCGTCGGCCTGCTTGGCCATCCGCCCCGTCTCCATCGTGAACTGCGCGTGTGCTAACTGCGTTGAAACTCGTTCCATTCGATTTTTCCTTTAGTCTCCAGCCAACCATGATCCTCTCCGCCCAATGCGGGAAAGACCCCCGCCCCCGCCCGGACCCTTCCGGACGGAAGCGTGACCCCGCGGACTCCTCCCCGCGGTGTCGTCAGAACGTGGTGGAACCCTACTTTCTCAGGTTCAAGCGGTCCAACAGCGTGGTGTAGCTCTTGACGTTGTGTTTTTTTAGGTAGTCCAGGAGACGGCGCCGTTGCCCGACCATCTTCAGCAGGCCGCGGCGCGACGCATGATCCTTTGGATGGGACTTGAAGTGCTCGGTGAGATAGGTGATGCGCTCGGTGAGGAGCGCGATCTGGACCTCGGGGGAACCCGTGTCCTTGTCCTTGCGCTTAAAATCCGTGATCAGCTGGGTCTTGCGGTCTTTCGTCATCATGGCTCGATACCTCTCCAGGTGCGGTTTGTTGCCGGGCTTCCCTTTCGCCGAGCAGGAGCCAGAGTGGGCTCATCAGCCAAGCGAAGGATCCTCGCCTTGCATCCTCAGGACCCGAGGGTCCAAAGGAAACGTATTTTAGGGTCTGGCCGGGCGGAATGCAAAGAAAAGTGACAAGGAAGGAACCCTTGGCGGGCCTTGATATTTGGGCTTTTGTGGTGTTCCAAGCCGTGGATAAGTTTCGTAACCTTTTACCGACTGCCTTCTTCCCGCCCTTTGGGCATTTTCATCTTCCCGATCGTCTCGATGTCCCTGCGGATCTGCCGGGCCAGCGTCGCCAAGTCCCTGAAGCGGATCTCCGGACGCAGGTACTTCACCAGACGGATGCGGATCCGTCTTCCATAGAGGTCCCCCTGGAATCCGAGGAGATGGACCTCGGCCCTTACCCGCGGATCCCCGCCGGAAACGGTGGGCTGGATGCCCAGGTCCAGACCGCCCCGATATGAACGGCCTCCCGTCTCCACGAAGCAGGCATAGATGCCGTGGCGGGGGATGAAACAACCCATGTCCTTCAAGTTGGCGGTCGGATAACCCATGCCGCGCCCGATCCGCCTCCCGCGCGAGACGAGTCCCGTGATATGAAAAGGACGACCGAGCATCCGGTTGGCATCCTCCACCCTTCCCTGAAGGAGAGCGCTCCGGATTCGCGATGAGGAGACGACCTTCCCGGCCCCACCCTTCAAACCGACCGACAAGACCTTGAAACCGTTCCGGACACCCAGCCGTCGCAACACCTTCCCATCACCCTTGTTGCCGGCGCCGAACCGGAAGTTGGTCCCCACCACCACGCCTTTCAGGTTAAACCGCCGCGCCATACGGCGGATGAATTCCCCGGGGGTCTGGGTCGCATAGCGCTTCGTGAATTCAACGGCCAGGACGCGTTCGATGCCGGCCGCTCGCAGGGCGCGATACGTCTCCTCACGCGGGTAGAGAAAGGGCACCATCCCATTGCGATGCAGGACGTTCAGGGGATGGCGGGTAAAGGTCAGGGCCACGGGACACGCCTTCAGGCGGCGGGCCAGGCGCACGGTCTCGCGCACGAGGACCTGGTGGCCCCGGTGGAACCCGTCGAACACCCCGATGGTCAGTACGATCTTCCTTTTCATTACGACTCCAAATCGACCGCGAAAACGCGAAGTTTTGTCATTATAATCAATATTGATCGGGCGAGGCATGCCTCGCCCCTACGAAAGTAGGATGACACATCTTCATCGGTGTCCATCCCATCCATCGGTGGCTAAATCGTCTTTTCCTAGTTTTACCGGTGGTTAATGAGACGTTGGTGTTCTTGACGGATCAATTCTAGATCCCAGTCGGTCCGAAGACCTTCCGGGGATGCAGTTCCCCGTCCCGACCCTCCGCCATGGCGACCAGCTTCCCCTCCGCGTTCATGATCCTCACCCACCCGGTGACGGCACCGTCCGAGGGGACCGGATTGCCGTGACAAACCCGCTCCAGGGACCCCTCGTCCAAGCGGACCTCCGGGATCGAGACCAGGAAGTCGGAAGCCGGCCGAATGATCCAGGAATCGGGGGGCGCATCCAGGGCGAATGCGACATCGAGAGGGTAGGGACCCACCCTCGTCCTGACGAGGGACTCCATGCAGCCACCGCAACCCAGAACCTCCCCCGCCGTGCGGCAAAGAGTACGCACGTAGGTGCCGCCGCTGCAAGCGACGCGAAAACGGACGCGCGGGATCTCGACCGAGAGGAGTTCCACGGAAGCGATGGTCACGGGACGGGGTTTGCGTTCCACGTTCCTGCCGGCGCGAGCCAACTCGTAGAGTTTCACGCCGTCCTTTTTCACGGCGGAAACCATGGGAGGGATCTGCTCCTTTAGGTTCATCAGATCGAGGAAAGAACGACGGACGGCCTCCGGATCGAGTCGTGAGACGTCCTTCTCCTCCAGCGTCTTCCCCGTCACGTCCTCGCTGTCGGTCGTGCGCCCCAGAAGGCAGACCGCCTCGTACTCCTTGTCGAAATCCGTGAACTGGACAAGCCTCGTGGCGGCGCCCAGGACGAGCGGGAGAACGCCCGTGGCCAGGGGATCGAGGGTACCGAGATGACCGACGGAGGATTCCTTCAGGATGCCGCGAACGCGGGCCACCACGTCATGGGAGGTCCAGCCGGGGGGTTTGTCGAGGACGAGCACGCCGTTCATAGCGACTATTTAACCACCGATGGATGGGGATGGACACCGATAAGACATGCTTCAAATAATACCGGGTGCCGCAACCTGCTAGCTTCTGCCTTCTAACGTCGCGAATCCCGCGACGTCGACCACCCGCTTTGAGCCGAAGGCGAATTCAACAATCCATCCCTCGGTAATCATCCATCTCCGTGCTCTTTGAGAAGCGCGGCCGTGCAGGCTTCCAGCACGGTCTTCAGGGCCTGGTCCAGGGGACCTTCCATCACGGCGCCCGCGGCGTAGGGGTGCCCGCCTCCCCCAAAGCGCATGGCGATCCTCGACACGTCCACGCCGTTCTTGGAACGCAGGGAGAGTTTCAGCCGTCCATCGGACCGCTCGCGGAGGAACAAGGACAGTTCCACCCCATCCACCTTCCTCACGAAATTGATGAGGTTCTCCGTATCGTCGTCCACCGCCCCGGACTCCGCCAGTTCCCTTCGGGAGAGGGTCATGGTCCCGATGCGCCCTCCCGCATGGATGCGGAGATTCCCGAGTCCCGTGCGCAGGACCTTCAGGGCCGCTTCGCTCTCGGAGGCGAAAAGCTTCCGGCTTACACCCGCCAGGTCCGCGCCCCGGTCGACCAGCTCGGCGGCCAGCCGCAGGACCTGGGGGGTGGTGTTGGAATACTGGAACCGGCCGGTATCCGCGATCAAGGCCGTGTAGATTCCGTCGAGGATCTCCTGACCGGGGGAAACGGGCAGTTCGCGGATGAGGCGATACACCATCTCTCCGGCGGCACAAGCCGTGGGTTCCACCCAATTGAGATCCCCGTAGAGGGTGTTGGAGGAATGGTGGTCGATGTTGATGAGGAATCCCAGTTCCTCCCGGCGGATGCCCTCGCGGATACGCTGGAGATCTCCCGCATCGAGGGCCAAGCACACTTCATGCCCCGGAAAGACGTCGGAAACCCGATAGACGGACGCACAGGTCAGGAAACGATATCGCCGTTGGAGGGGACTGGAATTGACCAGCTGAACGCGCTTGCCCATCTTCGTCAAGGCCCAATAGAGGGCGCATTGGGATCCCAGCCCATCCCCGTCGGGATCCACGTGGGTGGTGATGAGGAAATCATCCCGTTCCTTCAGGACCCGGACGATCTCCGCAAGGGGCGGTGGAGCGGGGCTCACGGAACCTGCCCCTCGACGTCCCCGGGTGGTCGCTCCTTGGACTTGATCTCCTTCAACACCTGTTCGATGCGCAGGGCTCGGTCGAGGGTCTCGTCCAGTTTGAAAGTCAATTCGGGGGCATATCTCAGGCCCAAACGATGCCCGACCTCGGAACGCAGGAATCCCTTCGCCCTTTCGAGTCCGGCCATCGAGCGTTTTTTTGTCTCCGCGTCCCCCATGACCGACACGAACACGCGCGCGTTACGCAGGTCATCCGAGGTCTCCACATCCGTAACGGTGACGTTCACCACGTCGGGGTCCTTGACTTCCCGAAGGATGAGAACGCTGGCCTCCCTCTTGATGGACTCGGAAACACGCTCGGAACGTTTGAAGGACAAGACAAACTCCTGGGCCGCGGATCGTTTTCGATACCGGCCTTTTATTGTTACAAAAATTCCGTCTCGACGTCAACGACCTGGAGCATCGATTCGCCGTCGAGGAGATTGAGAACGGCCTGGAGGACCGACTCGGCGTTTGACCGGTCGGTGTTCACGTGGGCCAAGACGACGACGGAGGACTGCCAGAGGTCCCGATCCTCTGCCTCGACAATGGAAACGTTGAAACGGTTCCGGACGCGATCGAATAGGCTTTTCAGGACGACACGCTTGTCCTTGAGGGACTGGCTCTCGGGAAAATGCAGTCGGAGGGTCAGAAGACCAATGACCATGGGGAGCCCACCTCGAACAACACGGACACAGGGACCACAGAGGCGCGGAGACGCAGAGGACATCTTCTCTTGAACGGACAAACGCCTTACTCTGCGTCTCTGTGTCTCTGCGGTTATTGTGGGTTTGTCCGGTCAGAGTTTCTGTGCGACGGACTCCAGGGTATAGGCCTCCAGCAGATCACCCACCTGCAGTTCGGTGAAATCCACAACACCGATGCCGCATTCGAAGCCGTTGCCCACTTCCTTGACATCGTCCTTGAAGCGCTTGAGGGACCCGATGGACCCCTCATGGATGATGGCGTCGCCCCGGTGAACCCTCACTTTGGCCTTACGCTCGATCTTGCCGGATTGGACCATGCATCCCGCCACGGGGCCCTTGGGCGTATTGAAGATCTGCCGCACCTCGGCCTTGCCGATGGTCACGGCCCGATACGTGGGCTCGAGCAGACCCTCCATGGCTTTTCGCACGTCCTCCACCACGTCGTAGATGATCCGATACATGCGGACATCCACGCTCTCCTTCTCGGCGGTGGTCTTGGCCATATCATCGAGCCGAACGTTGAAGCCCAGGATGATGGCGTTGGAGGCGGAGGCCAGCAGGATGTCGGAATTGACGACATCCCCCACGCCCGTATGGATCGCCCTGAGCGCCACCTTGTCCGTGGTGAGCTTTTCGAGGGACTGCGTCAGGGCCTCGACCGAACCCTGCACATCGCCCTTCACCACGACCTTCAGTTCCTTGATCTCCCCTTCCTTGATCTGCTCGAAAAGGTTGTCGAGGGTGACGTGCTTGGACAGGTTCAAGGCCCGATTGTCCTTCAGGGCTTCCTGGCGGCGGTTGGAGATCTCCCGGGCCAGTTTGGGATCCTTCACGTGGAAGAACGTGTCGCCCGCACGGGGTACGTCGGAGAGACCCAGGACCTCGGCAGGAGTGGCCGGCCCAGCCGCCTTTAGAACGCGCCCGTGGTCATCATGCAGGGCCCGGACGCGGCCGAAGGCCGTTCCGGCAACCACCATGTCACCCACCTTGAGCGTCCCGGCCTCGACGAGGAAGGTCGCCACCGGACCGCGTCCCTTGTCCAGGCGGGCCTCGAGCACGACTCCCTTGGCCGCTTTCTTGGGGTTGGCCTTGAGGTCGAGGATCTCGGCTTCCAGCAGGATCATCTCTAGAAGCTTTTCGATGTTCATCCGTTTCTTGGCGGACACCTCGACGAAGATGGTCTTGCCGCCCCATTCCTCGGGATTGAGCCCGCGTTCAGCCAGCTGGGTCTTGACGCGGTCGGGATTCGCCTCGGGCTTGTCGATCTTGTTCAGGGCCACCACGATCGGGACTTGCGCCTCCTTGGCATGATCAATGGCCTCGATGGTCTGGGGCATGACGCCGTCATCGGCCGCCACCACGAGGACGACGATGTCGGTGGCTTTCGCGCCGCGGGCGCGCATCATGGTGAAGGCCTCGTGACCCGGAGTGTCCAGGAACGTGATGGTGCCCTTCTCGAGTTTCACCTGGTAAGCGCCGATATGCTGGGTGATGCCTCCGGCCTCGCCTTCGGCCACCTTCGTCTCACGGATGGCATCCAGGAGCTTGGTCTTACCGTGATCCACGTGACCCATGATGGTCACGATGGGCGGACGGTGCTTGAGATCCTTGGGATCGTCGGGGGTCTTGTCGCCTAGAACCTCCTCGCTGACAACCGAGATGGCCTCCACGACCGCGTTATGGGCTCCGGCCAGCGTCTCGATGACGGTCATATCGAGGCGCTGATTGATGGTGGCCATGATCTTGAGATCCAGCAACTCCTTGATGAGGACGCCCGGCTTGACCTCCAGTTTCTGGGCCAATTCCGAGACCGTGATGCCCTCCGCCACACGGATGTGCACGGCTTCGGCAGTGGGTCCCCCCTCGGCGCCTTCCGCCGGTTTCGGCAGGACCGGGATGGCCGCGGCCTCTTCCTTCTCGCGGGCGGCTCGGGAAACCGCCCGGACGGCGGCCATTCCGTGCCCCGTCTTGGTCTTGGGGGGTTCGCTCTTCGTTCCGGGGGCTTTTCGGGGCAATTGCTGGGGAGGCGGCTTGGGAGCCGGCTTGTGGAGCGCGGGATACGTGGCGGTCGGGGAGGCGTTGGGTTTGATGCCCGCTCCGGTAACCTTGGGCCGAACTCCGGCCACAGAGGGCTTCGGCTGGGCCTGGGAAGCGGCGGCCGCCGACACGGTTGCAATGAGCCCCAGATCGCGGCGAACTTCCGCCTGAACCTTGTCATCCACCACGGTCAACTGGCTGGGCAGATTATGGCCCAGCTTCTTGCACCTCTCCAGCACCTCCTTGCTGGTGAGACCCAGTTCCTTGGCAAATTCAAAAACCCGCTTGCTCATGTCCGTTTATGCCTCTTCCTTCGGGGTGTCCGTCGGCTCCGCGTCCGTCTTCGGGTCCGAAGGATCATTCACTGCACCGGCGCCCTCCGGCATCGCCGGGGCCTCCGGGACCGCTTCCGTCGAGCCCGGCGAGGAATCGTCCCCATTCTCGGCGCTGCCGGGTTGCCCCTCCCCGTCAAGGACAAGCGGCTCGGGGGGTGCGACATCGACGCCTCCACTGGCCTGGGCCTCGGCCTCCGCGGCCGGATCCACACTCTCGTCCACAGGCGCGTCAGACAGCTGGGCGAATTGCGCATCCATGCGGGCGCGTTCCTCCAGCGCGTATTGCTCGTCGCTCTTGATGTCGATGCGGATACCCGTCAGCTTCGCGGCCAGGCGGGCATTCTGACCCTTCTTGCCGATGGCCAGCGACAGCTGGTCCTTGTTTACGATGATCTCGGCCGAACTGTCCTCGGGATGGAAGACGATGCGGGCGATCTTGGCGGGTGAAAGCGAATTAGCGAGGTAGGAATGCGGATCCTCATCCCAGCGGACGATATCCACCTTCTCGCCGCGGATCTCGTCCACGACGGCCTGCACACGCGTGCCCTTCACGCCCACGCAAGCGCCCACAGCGTCGATGCGCTCGTCGGAGGAACTGCGAACGGAAATCTTGGTGCGGGCTCCCGGCTCTCGGGCCGTGCTCTCGATCCGGACCGTGCCTTCGTAGATCTCGGGCACCTCCAGTTCGAACAATTTGCGCACCAGGCCCGGATGGGCCCGGCTCACAACGACCGCCGGACCTTTCGAGACCTTCCGGATCTCGATGACCAGGAATTTCATGCGTTCGCCGGTCGAATACCGCTCGCGAGGCACCTGCTCCTTGTAGGGCAGAAGGGCCTCGGCTTCCCCGAGGGAAACGATGAGGTTGCGGCCCTCGTAACGGAGGACGGATCCCGTCACGAGCTCGCCCTCCTTGTCCTTGTACTGATCGTACACGCTCTGTCGCTCGGCGTCCTGGATCTTCTGGACGATGACCTGCTTGGCGGTCTGGGCCGCGATGCGCCCGAACTGCTCCGCGGGAATGGGGATCTTCACCACATCACCCACCGACACACCGGGCTTGATCTGATGGGCCTCGGCCGGAGTCATGTGAATGCCCGGGTCGATGACTTCGGTGACCACTTCCATCAGGTAGAACGCCCTGAACTCGGTGTTGACCTCGTCGAACTCGACGTCGACCTCCCGACCCGCGCCCAGGATCTTCTTGGCCGAGCTGGAGAGGGCCGACTGGATGGCCTCGATCAGTTGCTTCTTGTCGATGCGCTTGGTGTGTTCGATCTGGCTCATCACCAGCGCTAGTTCATGCCCCATTGCAGTTCCTCACAACGACTTAACGCGAAGCCGCGAAGAGATCTCCTTGACCAAGATCCAAGACTTCACACGCTTCGTAACTTCGCGTTCCGCCTTCGTCTTTCAGATTTCAACCACCAGCTTGGCGGATTTGACGTTCGAAAAGGGGATCCTGGCTTCCTTCCCCCCCTCCAGCCTCAAAACCGCCGCATCACTCTCCGCCCCGATGAGACGGCCCCTCGGGGAGTAGTTCCCCTCCAGGGGCTCCCTCACGATAAAAAGGGCCATGCTTCCCGCGAACCGCCGGCAATCCTCCGGCCCCCGCAGGAGGCGGTCCAATCCCGGCGAAGAGACCTCCAGCAGATAGGACCCCTCGATGGGATCCAGCGCATCCAGCCGCTTTTCGACGTCGCGGCTCACCTGCTCGCATTCCTCGAGGGTGACGCTTCCCTCCCTCTTGTCGAGGACCAGGATCACGTGGGTCCGCTTTCCCTGCCGCCTCAATTGGAGGTCGAACAACTCCAGGAAAGCATCCTTCACCACCGGCTCGACGATTTCCCGGACCACCCTTTCCTTGTACCCATCGGTTGAACCCATCCAGAACCCTCGTGACAAGAACCTGGGTCCCCTCGGCGGCCACCCGAATGGGTCCACGGCCGAAACCCAGAATCGGCCAAAACGCGGACCGATTCGGGGCGATAAATCCCTGCCGGCCTGCCCGTCCGCCGGGATTTATCGAAAAAAAAAGTGGGCCGATTAAAGCCCACTTTTGGGACTTCGTCGTTTGTACATCCGCATTTTAAGCGATTTTCCGGTTTAAAGGCAAGGGGCAGGGAGGGGAACCCGCGAAAAAGAAAGGCCTTATTTGGGGGGAAGTTTGTCCCGGGCGGTTTTATCCGCAGGCCGGTCGTGAAACTGGATGAGGGAGATCTGCTCGGATTCGGGCATCCCTTTCAAGCATCCATGGCTCTTCAGGATCTCCACCACGTTCTTGTTGATCCCTGCCCGATCCACCAGATCCTCAATGGATGAGAAAGGCCCCCTCTCCCGCTCCGCGCGAATGGCCTCAGCGGCGGCACCGCCCAGGCCGGTCAAGGCGATGAGCGGCGGGAGCATCATCCTTCCACCCTCCGCATCCACCGGCAGGAACCGAGACGGATCGGATCGATAAAGATCCACCGGGCGCATCCGAAGACCCCGGGCATAGAACTCCTCCACCACCGCCAGCACGGCCATCTCGTCCTCCTGCTTGGCGGTGCGCTTCTCCAGGAGCCGCAAGGACCGCAACCGCTCCCGCACGGCCGGCAATCCCCCGCAAGCCGCCTGGGCGTCGAACGCGAAAGCCTTGTTCGTGAAATGGTCGCAGTAGAACTCCAGCGGACGGTGTACCTTGAACCAGGCGATCCGGAAACTCATGATGCAATAGGCCACCGCATGCGCCTTGGGAAAGATGTACCTGATCTTCCTGCATGAATCGATGTACCAGGCGGGAACCTTGGCCTCCTTCATGGCCTTCTCCCACTCCGGGTTGAGGCCCTTGCCCTTGCGGACGGATTCCATGATCTTAAAGGCCAAGGCCTCATCCATTCCGCGGCGGACGAGATCGTTGAGCATGTCGTCGCGGGTCGAAATGACCGTCGAAAGCGTTGCGGTCTTGGCCTTGATGAGCTCCTGGGCGTTGCCCAGCCACACATCGGTCCCGTGGGCGAGACCGGAAAGCCGCACGAGATCCTCGAACCGTGTCGGGTGGGTATCGCGGAGCATTCCCATCGCGAAGCCGGTGCCGAATTCCGGCACTCCGAGTGTGCCGAGGTCGAGATCGGGAATCCGTTCCTTGAGGTTCAAGGCCTTCACGCCCGAGAACAGGCTCATGGTTTCGGGATCGTTCAAGGGCACGGACAGGGCTGAAACGCCGGTCATCTCCTCCAGATGCTTCAGGCTGGTGGGATTGTCATGCCCGAGGATGTCGAGCTTCACCAGGCAATCGTGCATGCTGGCGAAGTCGAAGTGCGTCGTGACGACCGCGGTCTCACCATTCGTTTCCGAGGCATCCCGGTCGGCCGGATGCTGGATGGGGCAGACATCGTAGATCTCGATGTCCTTGGGCAGGATGACGATCCCTCCGGGATGCTGGCCCGTGGTCTTGGCCACGCCGGAGCAGCCCTTCACCAGCCGGTTGACCTCGGCACTGCGGGCCTTGCGCTGGGACTCCTCGAGGTATTTCTTGACGAACCCGTAGGCGATGCGGTCCATGACCGACGAGATGGTACCCGCGCGGAAGCAATAACCGGCTCCGAAGAGGTCCTCCACGAACTTGTGGGCCCGGTGCTGATATTCGCCCGAGAAGTTGAGGTCGATGTCGGGCATCTTGTCGCCCTTGAAGCCCATGAAGACCTCGAAGGCGATGGAAAACCCATCCCTCACCATGTCCTTCCCGCATTGGGGACAGGTCTTGGGTGGAAGGTCCAGCCCCGCGCTGGATTCCGGCCGCTCGGGAAACTCGTGATGATGGCCCGACTCGCAGCGCCAATGCGGAGGCAGGGGGTTCACCTCGGTGATGCCGCATAGGAAGGCCACGAGGGAACTCCCCACGGATCCACGGCTTCCCACGATATAACCGTCGTCCATGGACTTCTTCACCAGGGTCATGGCGATGACATACAGCGTGGAGAAACGGTTCTTGACGATGGCATCGAGTTCCTTCGCGAGGCGCTTCTCCAGGAAAGCGGGCAGGGGGTCGCCGTAGAGCTCCCGCGCCCTCTTGCGGGCCGTCTCGACCAGCTTTGAGTCGGCCCCTTCCCAATGGGGAGAAAGGGTCCCGGTGGGCAGGGGTTCCACATCCTCGATCAAATCAGCGATCCTCCGGGGGGCCTCCACGACCAACTCGCGGGCCGTCTCCTCGCCAAAGTACCTGAAATCCTCCAGCATCTCGTCCGTGGTCTTGAAGAACAGGGGCGCCTGCCGCTCGCTCTTGAAGCCCAAACCGGCCTGGATGATGCGCCGGTAGACCTCGTCATTGGGTTCGAGGAAATGGGAATCCCCCGTGGCCACGACGGGCTTGCCGCAGGACCGGGCGACCTCATGAAGGCGCCGGTTCAGGGCCTGCAACTCCTCGAAGCCCCCGGGAAGGGCACCCTCCCTGACCATGAATTCGTTGTTCGCGCACGGCATCAACTCAATGTAATCGTAGAAGGAAAGGATCCCCTTCAGTGCGGCGGTCGAGGCCTCCGAGAAGAGGTCCTTGCGGGAGCGCAGGAGCGCCTGGAAGACCTCTCCCTGCTCGCAAGCGCTGCCTACCAGCAGGCCGTCGCGGTGGCGGGACAGCAGTTCGCGCGGGATGAGGGGCTTCTTGTAGAAATGGTTCAGGTGGCTCTCGGAAACGAGACGGTAGAGGTTCTTGAGACCGCGGGGATTCCTCACCAGCAGGACCACGTGGTGGATGGGGAGATTTTTGTCCCTCGCGTATCGCTCGACGAGATAGCCCTCCATGCCGAGGATCAGCTTGATCCCGGCCTTCCTGGCCGCGGCCTTGGCCTCGGGATAGGCCTGCACCACGCCGTGGTCGGTGATGGCCAGGGCGGGATGTCCCCAACGGGCGGCCGTATCGATCAGCTTGACGATCTTGGTGACCGAATCCATCCGGCTCATCTGCGTGTGACAATGAAGCTCCACCCGCTTGACCTCGGCCTTGTCCT
>CAZGWJ010000031.1:0-28642 GCA_964529445.1 uncultured bacterium | reverse complement strand
TCCTCCGCCGCGGGGCGTTCCCCGGCCTGCCAGCGCTTGTAAGCCAGGCGGGCGATGCTGGCGGCCTGGGGCTGGTGGAAGGCCGTCATGGCAAACATGGCCTGGGCGCCCAGGGCCTCGCGGATGGCCTTCTCGTGCTTCAAGGCCCCCGGTCCCACGATCCAGACCCTTCCCGAGATGACCGATCCGAACTGGGAGGGCGCCATCACCTTCGGGACATCGAGCATCTCGAAGGAATCCGTCCCGACCTGGTAATGGCCCACGAAGCACTCGCCCCTCTGCGCGTCGACAAGCGCCAGGGTTTCCCCCTCCCAACCGCCCTCCCTCAGGTTCTCGGCCAGGCCGTCCAGAGTGGAGATGCCGTAGGCGGGAATCTTCCCCGGCAGGCACAAGCCCTGCGCGGTCGAAAGCCCCACCCGGATGCCCGTGAAACTGCCGGGGCCCACCGCCACGGCCACGGCCGCCAGATCCGCGGGGGTGAGTTGGCGCCTCTTCAGCATTTCCTCGACGGCGGGAAGAAGGGTCTGGGAGGATTCCATCTCGCCGGGCAGGGCGAGCTCGTTGACGACCTCGCCCGACATCATGTCGAGCAGGGCCACCGAGCAGATCCGGGTGGAGACCTCTAGGGCGGCCAGCATAGGACAAGCTCCTGGGCGCGTTCGGCCGTCGCGGGATCGGCGACCTCCAGGAGGAGGCGCCGTTCGGACTCGGACAATGTTTCCATCGCCAGTTTAATGCAGGACGGGGGAAGGAGGGCGGGGAATCTCCCGGCCCATTCCACGAGCGTCACCCCCCCCTTCTCGGTCCATTCCAGGAAGCCAAGATCCCCCGCCGAAGCGGCGTTCTTCAGGCGATACCAGTCGAAGTGGTAGAGGGGGAGCCGCCCTCCTTCATAGATGTTCTGGAGGGTGAAGGTGGGAGAGGTGACCGGGCCCGAGTGGCCCAAACCGGCCGCGAAACCCTGGGCGAAGACGGTCTTGCCCCCCCCGAGGGGGGCGTCGAGGGCCCAAACCTCGCCCGGACGGGCCTTCTCGCCGGCCACCCGGCCGAAGGCGAAGGTCTCTTCCGCGCTTTTCGTGATGAAACTGCCCGTGATCATGCGTCCCCCAGAAGGGCGATTATAACAGAGGGCCGGGACCGGCTTCGGGCGGAGCACGGAAAACCCCCTTCCCCGACCTCCGGGTCTTCCTGCGCCTATAATGCCCGTCGGAGGAATCAGACATGCTTCCTATCCTGGGTCGGTCCCTTCTCGGGGTCCTGGCGGGTTCCCTTCTCTGGGCGTCCTGTGCAAAACCCCCTTCCGGAGACCTTCAACGGCTGGCCGGGAACGGGGAACCCGGTTTTCGGGACGGGTCACCGGACGAAGCCCGCTTCCACGCTCCCAGCGGGATGGTCCTGAATGCCGACGGAAGCATCCTTTATATCGCCGACTCCCTGAACCACCGGATCCGCGCAATCGCCCTGAAGGGGGACGGAAAAATCTTCACCGCCGCGGGAAGCGGAACACCCGGCCACCAGGACGGCTCGGCCGCCACCGCATCCTTCGACCATCCCCAGGCGCTGGCGCTCCTCCCCGACAACCGCATCGCGCTGTTCGATTCGGGCAACCGCCGGTTGCGCGCCTTTCATCCCGCCTCCGGGACGGTGATGCCGCTGGCCGGCAACGGGGCCGCGGGCCTGGTGGACGGCGCGGCGGAACTGTCCCAGATGGACGGGATCGGGGGGATGGCTTTCCACCCGGCGGATCGCTCCCTTTACTTCACCCAACCCGGACAGGGCGCCCTGCGGCGATTCCGGCTGGACTTGGAGACCGTCGAGACGCTTCTCAAGGACAGCGTGCAGTCCGCCCGACCCGGCGCCCTTGCCGCGATGGACGGGCAACTCTACGTCTCGGACCGCGATTCGGGAAAGGTCTTCCTGGTGGACCTGTCCAACAACCGGGCGAATCTCCGGCAAGTCGGACAGGGAAAGAAGGTCGTGGCCCTCGCGGGTGCCGGCGGGAACCTTTACGCCTTGCAGGCGGACGAAAAGGAACCCTGGATCCGGGTCCTTCCGGGGCCCGCTCCCTGGTGGCGGGTACCTCCGGTGGACCGTGGATTCACGCGGGACTGGGAAGACGCGCCACCGGGTCTCCTGGCGGGACCGGGATCCGTCTTCTACCTATCGAACCCCGCAAACCACAGCGTATGGGTTTGGAGCGACCCTTCCGCGCCACGGAAAGACCCGGGTTCCCGTTGAACCCTTGAAGGCCGGATGGAGGATCAGCGGACCCGCGAGAAATGGTCGAACCCTCCGGGGACGAGGGGACGCCTACGCCCCTTCGCGTCGATCAATCGGACGCCTTGTTTCTTCGGCACGATGCGTCCAATGGGCGTGATCATCACGCCCGTCTCGGCCGACATGCGCCGCAAGACCGGCCTCAGCCGCTTCAGGGGAACCGTGAAAAGCAGTTCGTAATCTTCCCCCCCGTCGAGCGCGAAGCGCAGAGGGTCAATCTTCGCCTCCTGGCAATAATAGGAAAGGGCCTGCGACAGGGGCAAGGCCTCGGCATGAACCTCGGCACCGACGCCGGATTCCTCGCAGAGATGGTTCACCTCGGAGGAGAGCCCGTCCGATACGTCGATGGCGCATCGGGAATATCCCTTGCGCGCCAAAAACCGGCCCGCCGCGCAGCGGGGGACGGGGGTGTGATGCCGTTGATGAAGGAACGGACGGGCCTCGCCCGCCTTCCTCCCGGGATGCATCAAGGAATGCAGACCCGCGCCCGAGTCGCCGAGGAATCCCGTCACCAACAGGACATCACCGACTCGTGCGGCGTCGCGGCGCAGGGCCCTTCCCTTCTCGACCTCGCCCAGCATGGCCACGTTGACGACGAGTTGGTCGGAGCCCACCGTGTCGCCGCCCACGATGGAACAGCCGAACCTACGGCCCCAAGCGACCAGTCCGTCACAGAAGGCCATCAATTTCCGATAGGGGAACTTCTTCGGCGCACCGAGGGATACGACCGCCGCCTTGGGTTCTGCGCCCATGGCGGCGCAATCGGAAAGGTTCACGGCCATGCACTTGGCTCCCAACTGCCAGGGGGTGATGGTCCGAAGGTCGAAATGGCGGCCTTCGACCATCAGGTCGGTGGTGAAGACGGTCTCGCGCCCGGGCGTGGGACGCAGGATGGCCGCGTCGTCCCCGGCCCCGAGAGCGACGTAGGGATCGCGGGAGCCGAGACGGGGACGGAGTTCCTTCAGGAACCCGAACTCGCCGACAGAGCCGAGGGTTTTTCTGCCCATGTATTCACTCTCCTCTCCCCCTCTCCCCCTGCGGGAGAGGGCGGGGTGAGGGGGAGATGTCATCCAAAGCCATCCAAATCCTCGTCAGTACAACATCCAATTCATTGATCACTTCCGAATCCCAGAAGCGCATGACCCGAAAACCATTATTCTCCAAAAAATGCGTTCTAACTACATCCCTCTCATTATCGGCATTGTGCTGTCCACCGTCCAATTCGATGATCAAACGCTTATCGAAACAACAGAAATCAACGATATATCGCTCAATCGGTTGTTGACGTCGAAATCGAAATCCCCGGAAGCGTCGGGATCGAAGATGACCCCAAAGGATTCGTTCGACATCCGTGGAATGCTTTCGCAAAAAGCGTGAATGATTTTTAAGATGGGAATGTGCCTTGGACATGAGACCTTAATGATACATCTTAATACACCCCTCACCCTACCCTCTCCCGCAAGGGGAGAGGGTGTGCACGAAAAATCATCTTTAAGGTCTTATAAACTCGATGTCGTCCACCTGCAGGAAACCCGCGTCCTCGGTCCCCGCCGTCAGGAGCCCCTGTCCGGTCCTCCCCGCCGCCTGGGGGTTGAGGGAGATGCCCATCACGCCCCGCACCACGTCCGCGAGCTTCACGTCCGGCCTCACGCGGGCCCAGCCCGGATAGGACGCCTGATCGAGGGCGAACTCGAGGGTTCTCGTCTCGGGACCCGCGGCGGCCTCCCATCCGTAGAGGACGCCGTTCAGGGTGTTGTCCATGACATAACGGGGGCTGTCCAGATTCACCCGCAGGCTCCGTTCCCGGTCGGCCTTCACCTTCATGCGGACCTTCCAACCGCCCGAAAGGTCCGCCCCTTCCGGGGGCGCCTCCAGGGCGAAGGCGAACATGCACCATTGCTGCCAGGCTCCCTCGGGCCCTTCCGATTCGTTGCGGAAGGTGAAGTCGGCCCGGAAGTCCCTCTTTCCCCCGAGCGGGTCCTTGGCATTCGGGCCGAAGGCGAGGCCGGAGGTCGAATTGCACATGCCGTTGACGCCCATCCAGGCCTGCAGTTCGGTGAGGCCTTCCATTTCGTTCTTCCGCGTCCGTGACAGTTCGAGCGGCATGACGCTCTTCCCCGCCTCCTCGGCCCGGACGATCTGCCGGACCGCCCGCAGGTTCCCCTTGAGCTTCTCCACCTCCTGCCGCCAGTTCCGTCCGCCGGGTCCGTTCGGGTCTTTTTGCACGGCGTCGTCGAGGACGGCCGCCCACCCGTCGATCTTCGCCTCGGCAACGCCCTCCTTCAGGGGACCGTCCAGCGCGGCGCGCAATTGCTTCCGGTAGGGTTCCCGCCCCCGAACGGCCAGGGCCCGGAAGAAGGGATCGCAGGCGGGGGAACCCACCGTGATGCCCCCCTCGGAGGTCGGATACCGGCGGGCGCAATCCGTGTCCTTCGAGTGCCATGCCGGCACTTTCCCGTACGTCGCGCGCATTTGGAAGGTCAGGTCCATGTCCCACGGAATGAGCCGCAAGCGTTGCGACACGGGATCGTGGTACCAGTAGTAGTTGTGGTTCCCGTAGGACGTGCCGTCCCCCAGGTAGTAGAAAGCCGTGACACCGTCCCAGTTGCGCGTGGCGCAATCCGCCGCGAGATAACGCGCCATCTCGTCGACGTCGATCCAGCGGCCGATCGCCGAAGCCGCCCCCTTCCCGCCGTCTTCAACCAGGTCCCGATGGAAGGCGGCAAGGTTTGCGGTGTCCGGGGCCTTCCCCTCCGGCTCGCCCGGATCCGCCGCGGCATCCTTGGCCTTCTTCGCGTAATAGCCGGGGTCTTCCGTGACAGGCCAGGCTTCCTTGTACAGGGCGCCTTCCCCCGGGGCGAACCACCTTCGCAGGAACGCCCGGTCGACCTGCTCGACCAACAGGAAAAGACCACCGGGTTCACCGTTCACCAGGACCCGGACATGGTTCGCGCGGGGAACGGGAACGCCCATCCTCCCGAAGACCCAGAACGCCAGCCGGTCGCGCAGGAGGCTCGGGTCCCGGAGCATGGAATTGAGGTTCACGGTCTTGAGACCGCGGTACGTCAGGCCCTTCTCGTAGCGGTCGAACTTGATCTTCAGGGAGAGCTTCCGGCAGGTCGGCCCCTTCTCCCCCAGGCAAGGGTAGAGGGTCCCGTAGGTTCCCTTGTACCTCAGGCCGACCTTTCCCACTTCTTGACCGTCGATCCGCAGAACGGCCGGGACGGTCTTCTTGTCCTTGGCGTTCATCTGCAGCCAGTTCCAGTCCCTCGGGTCGACCGTCAGCTCGAAGACGGGAAGGGCCGCCGTCTCGAAAAGGGCGTCGGCGTCGTCCGCGGCGGGGGTCGGAACGGGCGGGGCGGCAACCGCCCCGCCAACGAGGAGGAGCATCCCGATCCCCAGAACCGCCTTCCACAGAAATCCTTGGGTCGTCCCCCTTCCCCTCCAAAACGGTGTCAACGGCTTATCCGTTCCGCAGGACACCGGAGGCGTCCTGCTCATCTCGTGACTTCGCCCGCCATCGAACGCCTTCGATGGCGAGGTCTCGCCTAAGGCGGATGTCTTCGTGGTGAAAGCCGTTCTGTTCATGGCTTCACGAACTCGATGTCGTCCAACTGCAGGAACCCCTCGTCCTTCCCGCCCGGAGGCAGGAGCCCCCGGGAGTCCCGCCCCTCGGCCGCCGGGCTGAACCGGATGCCCGACACGCATTCCAGCACGGAATCCAGCGGCACGTCCGGACGGACCTTGGCCCAGGAAGGATAGGCCGCCTCCTCCATCGCCAGTTCCAGGGTCGTCACCTCCGGGCCCACGCGGGTCTCCCAACCGTAGGTGATCCCGTTCATCCAGTTGTCCTCGACGTACTTCGGACTGTCCATGCTCACGCGCAGGTTGCGCCCCCGGTCGCTTTTCACCTTCAGGCGCAGTTTCCATCCTCCCGTGAGGTTCTCGCACCGTCCGGAGGCGCCTACCTGGAATCCCGTCATGCCCCACTGCTTCCAGGCGCCCTCAGGCCCCTCCGACTCGTTGCGGAAGGCGAAATCGAGGCGGAAATCGCTCTTCCCGTGGATCGGGTTTTTCCGGTTCGGTCCGTGCCTCAGGGCGGTCCCGTCGTTGCCCATGACCTCGATGCCCAGCGCCTGGTTCGGCGTGAAGTCCTCGAAGCCGTTCACGACCCCGGCCACAAGACGGAAGGGGGTCACATCCCGGCCCTCCTGCTCCTCCTTCACGAGATTCCGGATGGCCGCAAGGTCCTGACCAAGGCGATGGACATCGCCCTGGAGCTTTTCCCGGCTTGGTCCCCCTTCCGCTTCCGCGGCGTCCCCCAAAGCGGCGGCCCATGCCTCCAGCATCGCCTCGGCCCGGCCCTCCTTCAGGGGCCCTTCCAGGATCTCCCGCAGGGCCTTTCGGTAGCGGGCCCGGTCGCAGGCGGCCAGTTCGCGGAACAAGGCATCGCAGGCGGGGGTTCTCACCGTGATCTTCCCCTCCGCGGCCGGGTAGCGCCTGTCGCAATCCGTTTTTTCCGACTTCCAATCGGGGACGAAGTTGAACGTCGAATTGAGCTGGAAGGTCCAGTTGAGGTCCCAGGGGATGAGATGGAAGAGTCCCGAGGCGGGTTCCCGGTACCAGTAGTAGTTGTGGTTGCCGCAGGATTTCCCGTCGCCACCGCAGTAGAAGGCCTTGATGCCGTCGTAGTTGCGCGTGGCGAAATCCGCCGCCAGGTAGCGCATCATCGCATCGAGGTCGAGGAAGCGCGAAAGTCGCTTCTCCGGCCTCTTCCCGTCGGAGGAAGCAAGGGCCGCGTGGAAATCGACGAAGGCCTGATGACGAGCCGGCTCCTTCCGGTCGGCCTTCTTCCCGGGGCCGTCCTTCTCCTTGCCCGCGTAATACCCGGGATCCCCCGAACCGGGCCATGCCTCCTTATAAAGTGGCCCCCCGGCATCCTGGAACCGGGCCGAAAGGAATTCCCGGTCCACCTGTTCGACCAGCACGTAGATGCCCAGGGGTTTCCCGTTCACCACGACCCGGGCGTGGTTCGTCCGGGGCGCGGGAATCCCCATCGCCCGGAACACCTCGTAGGCCAGCCGTTCGCGCATACCGGGATCATCGCCCCTCGATCCGTGGAAATTCAGGGTCTTCAATCCCAGGTAACGCCGGTCCTTCCCCAAGTGGTCGATCTCGACCTTGAGGGACATCCTCTTGCACTTGGGCCGCCCATCCTCCCCGAGGCAGAAATAGAGACTGCCGTAACTGCCCTTGTAGCGCACCCCGACGCGCCCTACCGTCTCCCCGTCGATGCGAAGATCGGCCGGGACGGCCTTCTCCTCGCGGGCGTGGGCCTGCAGCCACTCCCAATCCCGGCCGTCGATTGTCAACTCGACGAGGGGCGGAACGGGACGGTCGAAGAGCGGATGGGGTGCCAAGGCCCCCGCGAGGGAGGGAGCCGGAAGGAACAGTGGAAGGAGGAAAGCGAAGCGGAGGAGGATGCGAATACGGCGATCCATGACGGCCTCCCTACAGGTCCAGTTCCTGCTGGCTGAGGAGAAGGGATGCGCGGCGGTGCCCGTTGACCTCCTGGACGGCGTCCAGAAGGGCCTTCGCATCAGCCCCCTTTTTCAGAACCACGGTATAGACCGCCTCGCTTCCCTGCGCGGCGTCGGAGGTCTCGACCGACACCAATCGTTGCGATTCGAGGTGGCGGCCGAAGACCTCCTGGAAAACCATGACAGGATCCTGGCCGGGAGCCAACCGGACCAGCAGGACCCTTTGGCGGACCTCCCGGGAGAAGAGGTTGAGCCGGTCGAGAAGCAGCGTCACGGCGCACAAGCCGACCGTGGCCGCGGCGGCCAGGGCGTACGCCTGGGTCCCGCAGGCCATGCCCACCACGATCACCATGAAGACGAACCCGATGTCGCGGGTCTCCCTCACCGCGTGCCGGAACCGGACGATGGAAAGCGCTCCCACGAGGGTGAAGGCGCGCGCGATGGAACTGCCGATGATGAGCATCACGAAGGAGGCGCCGAGTCCCAGGAGGATGAGGGTGTGCACGTAGGACTGGGAATAGGCGGGCCCGCGATGCGTGGCCCGGTACGTCCAGGCCACCAGCAGGCACATCGCGAGACTGAAGAGGAACACCTTCGCCACGGCGGCAGGCCCGAGTCCCGGGGCGGCCGCGGCCTGGTTCTGCATCAAGGCGATGATCTCATCCATGAAGGTCCTCCCGTGCGTCGTAGTGGTTCCTCATCCGCGCCAAACCCTCCCGGAGGGCGGCGTTGTACTTGCTGAACGGACGCGCCCGTGCGCCGACCTGGCGCAGGAGCGCCTCCCACCAGTCCGGCGTCCCGGCCCGGGTCTTGACTTCCATCAAAACGGTTTCGGGAGGCAGGATCCGCCGGTCCGTGCCCCGTTCCTCGAGTCCCAGGGCCGTCACGCGACCCCGCACGTCGGTGTCGAAGGTCACGCGCATCCCGGAGGCGTGGTGCGCCACCCCGAAGGCGCGGCGGCGGTACGAGACCCGGCAGACGGGCCGCAGGTTCCACGCCCGCACCAGGGCCAGCACGCGCTCGGCGGTCCCGGCATCGCCGGCTTCCAGACCCTCGGGGATGCCCTCGCCCCGGCACAGGGCCTCGGCCGAAGCCAGCGGGAGCCGGAGCCGGTCCTTGGTGACGAAGGGGCCTTCCCGACGCTTGATCTCCACGAGGACCCGCTCGAAGGGCTCGCCCGGCCGGGACGCATAACCCCGCAGGCGCAGTTTGCGGCGCGCGCGCTGGCCGTCGACGCGGGCCCAATAGGCCTCGTGCTCGGGATTGTCGTAATAGAGACTGGTGACCCGGTAGGTGCCGTCGGGGCCGGCATGGGGGTCCGGCTCGGTGAACCCGGCCAGGGCTTGCGAGAGGATGCGGAACTCGACGGGACCGATGAGGTATTTGCGCTCCCGCCTTTTCCGCATCTCGAACGGCCGGATGGCAGGGACTGCGGGGAGGGTGGTTTCCTGGATCAAGCCCATGGTCTTCCTCCGCGGATTGGACGACGGCGGGGGGGAGGGAGTGCTGAAAAAGTCGGATAACCGGCCGATGATCCCTGATCCCATATGGACTTCGAAAAGACCGTCAAAATCGCAACAGATCCGGCGACGGCACCCCTCACCGCAGGCCTTCCCAACATCCTCATCGGTCGGTTCATCCCCCCGCCGAAGGTCCCCCGAACGGTGTCGAGAGAGCGCCGAATGGCCCTGACCGGAAACCCTTGGACGCGTTTGAAACCCGCCCCTATGAAGGCAACCCTGTCCCCCAATGGTTCGAGCGGCCTTCCGGCCCCTCACCATTCGAGGCGAGGTGAAGAAAATTATGTCGTGTACATCCCGTTGATATCGACGTACCCGTGCGAGAGGTCGCAGGTGTAGACCGTGGAGGAACCGGGCCCGAGACGGAGGTCGATGTCGATGTCCACGGTGCGCTGGGAGAAGATCCTCTTCAGCTTGGATCGGGACCAATCGGCGGGCCCCCCGTCGTAGAGCAGATACCCGCCCGCCGAGACGCGGACACGGAACTCGTCCACTTTCGCCCCCGAATATCCCACGGCCGCGAGGATCCTCCCCCAGTTGGGGTCAGCCCCGAAGAGCGCGGTCTTCACCAGCGAGGACTTCGCCACGGCCATGGAGGCCAGGCGGGCATCCCGGTCGGATCGCGCGCCCCGCACCCTCACGGTCACGAACTTCGTGGCGCCTTCCCCGTCCCAGACGATGGCGCGGGCCAGGTCGAGGCAGACCTCCTTGAGGACCCTCACGAAGCGGTGGTAGGCCGGGGTTCCGTACCGGATCGGCCGGTTCCGGGCCGCGCCGTTGGCGAGGAGGAGGACGGAATCGTTCGTGGAGGTGTCGCCGTCCACCGTGATGCTGTGGAACGAGGGCTCCACGGCCTCGCGCAGGGCGCGATTCAACACCGGACGCGGGCACTTCAGGTCCGTCATCAGATAGACCAGCATGGTGCCCATGTTCGGGTGGATCATGCCGCTCCCCTTGGCCAGGCCCGTCACGCGAACCACCTTGTGGTCCAAAACCAGGGCGCAGGAGGAAGCCTTGACGGCCAGGTCGGTCGTGAGGATGGCCTTCGCGGCGGCAAGTCCGCCATCGCGGGACAGGGCCTTCACGGCCTTCCCGGCGCCCCGAAGGATCTTCGGCATGGGCATGGGGACCCCGATGACGCCCGTGGACTGGGACAGGACGCCCTTCGGGGAGACGCGGAGGAGTTTCGCGGTTTTCGCGGCCACGGCCAGGGTGTCGGCACGGCCCCGGCGTCCGGTGAGGGAGTTGGAGTACTTGGTGTTCACGACCACGGCGCGGAGAGGCGATCCTTTTTTCAGCGCCTCCTCGGTCAGCCGGGAAGGGGCCCCCTTCACGGCGTTCTTCGTGACGAGGCCGGCCGCCGCACAGGGGAATTTGGAGTAGAGCAGGGCCATATCGGGCTTGCCGTTCTTCTTGAGACCCGCGGACACGCCGGAAGCGAAGAAACCGGATGGCAGGGGAAGGGACGCTTTCTTCATGGAAACCTCTCGAACGCGAATGAGGGACAAGTATATAGGATGGTAGATGGCATATACAGGCCCCAAATATCCACTTGATCAAAGATTTCAAGCCACTGCCGTCCAGGACGTTTCTTTGAAATGGTTTGAATGCTGTTATAAGCGCATTTTGGACAAGAGCGAACAGCCAACGGCGGAAAAGCCCCCCTCACCCTACCCTCTCCCTCCAGGGGAGAGGGAAATGTGTTTTTCGGTCCTGTTTTAACAATATAAGCTCCGTCTCTCCGAATCTCCGTGGTTCAAATGAAGTTTATTTTGGACAAGCGTGATTTCAAGCTGTTCTTCGCGACTTCGCGTTGGCTGTGAATTTAATCTGTGATGCTAGAATGCTCGCATGCATATCAACGGCAAAACCATCGACCTGAAGGGCGTCCTCTTCGACCTGGACGGCACCCTCATCGATTCCAAACTCGACATCGCCGACGCGGCCAATGCGGCCCGCGCCCGGTTCGGACTGGAACCTTACCCGGTCGATCAAGTCCTTCCCTACATCGGTTTCGGGATCCGGCACCTCATCGCGGGCGTCCTCGAAACGAGGGACGAGACCCGCGTGGACGAAGGCTTGAAGGCGGCCCTGGCCCATTACGATCTCCACCTGGGCGAGAAGACGGTCCTTTTCGAGGGGGCCCGCGAGCTCCTGCGGGACCTGAACCGCCGCCGGATCGCCTGCGGCGTGGTCTCCAACAAGCCCCATGCCCTGACCGTGCGGACGCTCGAGATCCTGAAAATCGGGGATCTCTTCCAGGCGGCGTTCGGGGAGGGCAACGGGATGAGGAAGAAACCCGATCCCGAGGCGGTCGTCGAGGCCCTGAGGATCATGAACGTGAAAGCCGGCGATTGCGTCTTCGTGGGGGACTCTTCCGTGGACGTCGAAACCGCCCGCAACGCGGGGATGCCCTGCGTCTTCGTGGCCCACGGTTTCGGTGACCTGGAAGCCGCCGAGGAGGCCGGTCCGGACCTGACCGTCCGGTCCCTCACGGAATTGGCAACCCTCCTGAAATGAAAAAGGGCGGGGCCCCCCGGACCCCGCCCTTGCAACCCTCCCGCTCCTTCAAGGAGCGATCACCTTCAAGGCATACCCCCCGCCGCCCGCCGGAGCCCCGCTGATATTGACGTGGATCTTGTAGGTGGTGCCCGAGACCGCCGGGAACGTCAGGGTCTTGACCGTCGTGCCGGTCGCGGAAGCCACAGCCGTGTCACAGGCGTCGTTGTAGACGTTCAGGTTCGTGGCCGTGTCGCCCAGGCAATCCAGGATCAGGGAATAAGTGCCCGTCGTTCCCGCCGTGAACGCGTAATAGTCGTTGTCCCCGGAATACCCCATGGTTCCGGTGAGGTACCATTCGCCCGTCGTCAGGGTTCCCAGGACCGTCGGGGTCAGGCAGATGTTGGAGACGTCCCCGGCCTCGGGGGTCGGGGTGGTCGCGGGTGCCATGCAAGCCGGCAGGTCGGGCGGGAAGATCGTGAGCCGGTATTGGCTGAAGACCCCATCCCCTTGCCCCGTCACCTGGATCTTGTAGGCCGTCCCGGCGGCCAGCGAACGCACGATGGTCACCGGCTCCCCCGTGGTGGAAAAGTTCTGGTTCAGGTAAGCCCCGCAGGAATCCGCGTATAACCAGAGGTAGATGCGCGACGCGGTGCCCGCATAACAATCCAGGATGAAGGTGTAGGTGCCCGGAATGCCGGTCGTGAACCGGTAGGTGTCCTGATCCCCGACGGGAGCAACGGCTCCCGTGACCGCGGCCTGGATGCCGAGACTTCCCAATTCCTGGAATTCACTCGAACAATACTCGTTGCCGCCGCCATCGGAAACCGGGGTGACGATCGGCGAGACCGTGCAGACCGGCGTCCTCGTGAACGTGGCGGTCAGGGTGATGGTGGGCGTCGGGGAGATCGTGGGAGAGAGGGTGTTCGTGGGGCTGTGCGTGAAGGTGGCCGTGTCGGCCGGGGGCGCCGGGGGAACGGCCGCGGTGGGAGCCGGGCTGTCCTTCTTGCAGGCCGCGATCGAAGCCAACAGGATGAAACCCATCGACAACATGAACAGTTTCTTGAGAGGGGTCATGCTTGGCGCCTCCGGATGGAACGATTGGTATAGACGATAGGATGCGCCCTCCCGCCACCCCTTGTCGAGGTCAATCGATCGGATCACCGGACAAACGCTTTCCTTGCGGGAAAGGAACGGCATAAAAAAGGGCGGGCGGGGTTTCCCCCGCCCGCCCGTAGAGCCGTTTCGATCCGACGACCCGATCCCCTCACTTCATGCCGGGACAGCCGCCCTTGGCATCCTTCCCGCCCTTCAGCATCTTGCACTTGGCGGCGCATTTCTTCTCGTCCCAGACCTTCACCGTCTTTCCGTCCTTCTCGATCGAGGCCGCGCAGAAATGCTTGCACTTCTCGCCGTTCATCAGGCACTTGCCGTCGGAACCCTTGATCTTGACCATGTCGCCCTTGGCCACGGGAGCGGCTTCGCCGTCCTTCAGCATCGCGGCGCAGATCATGGCCTTCCGGGTCCCCTTGTCGGCCGTCTTGACGGAGATCTCGTACATGGAACAGCCCATGTCCTTGTTCTTCTTGAGATCGACCTTGGTCACCGTTCCCTCAAGGACGTCGGCCTTCTTGGCGTCCCCCATCGCGGCCTGGGCGTCCTTCCCCTTCATCCCGGGGCAGTCCTTGGCAACGGCCAACGAGAAGGCAAAGACCATCGCCATCGCGATCATGAGCATCTTTTTCATCTGGTTTCCTCCTGGATTGACTTCGTGATCCAATCATCCCCCCTGCGGGAGCCCGATTGCAACAGGGACCGGACTGAAATCGAACCGCTGCCGAGCCTCCCCACGGTCCCGATGGGACGTCCGGACCCGATCGGCGGTTTCACCCGGCGGCAAGGAAATCGGATCGGCGCCGGAAGGGCTCGACCCCCCTGATCCATAAAAAAAAGGCGGGCGGCTCGCAAGCCGCCCGCCTGGTAAGGGTCCCTGTCGGAGAGGGTTATTTCTTGCCCTTGCCCTGCCCCTTTTCCTTCGTTTCCCTGGCTTTCTTCTGGGCCTTTTCCTTCTCTTCCTTGGCCTTCTTCTCCTTCTTGGCCTTTTCTTCCTTGGCTTTCTTCTCCTTCTTCGCCTTCTCTTCCTTGGCCTTCTTCTCGGCCTTGGCCTTGTCATCCTTGCACTGGGCGGGATCGGCCTTCGCCGCGATCTTCATGACCGAGCCGTTGGCCTTCCCCTCCGTTGCCATCCACTTGACGCCCTTGCCCGCCTTTTCACCGGGCCCCTTGGTCGCCATCAGTTCGAGCTTATCCCCCGCCTTCAACTGGGTGGAATCGCTCTTCTCCAGCATCAGGAGGACTTTCCTCTCGCCGGAAGCGGTCTGCAGGGTGACTTCCTGCGCCTTGAACTTGTTGTCCTTGATCTTGTCGACCGACACGACTTCTCCCGAGAGGGACTCGGTTTGAAGGGCCGGCTTTTTCGGGTCCTTCCCCTTCGCGGACAGGTCGGCGGCTTGAACCCCCGCCGTCGCGAAAAGGAACGCGGCGGCCAGGGCGGTCAACAGGGTCTTTTTCATCGGCATCCTCCTGGGTTGATTGATGGGACGGTTATCATCCCCCACCGCATGTCGAAGTTCCAGTAAAACCGGCTTTTCGGTCCCTTTTCCGGGTCAGAACCCGTACAGCAGGGTCATCTGGCCACGATGGCTGTAGCCGCCCTCGGCGTGATGGTATTTCGTGTCGAGATAGGAGTATTCGAGGTCCAGGGTGGTGCCGGAAGCCACCGTACGGCTCATGCCCGCCCAACCCGCCCGGTTGAGGGAACGATCGCCCGGCTTGAGGTCCTGGTTGGCCGGGTTGTCCACGCCGGCGCCCATGTAAAGCCGCGTCGCCCCGAAGGGCCCTGCCTGCAGGGAACCCCAGCCACCCGAGGCATGGATCTCCTTGTAGGGATTTCCGGTGCTGATGCCCTGCCCGATGCCGCCCAGGTAGGCGTCGAGGTTCTTGCCCATCCAAGCTTCGCCCCGGATCTCCGCCTTGGACCCGATCTTCAGGACGAGGTCCGCCACAGCCGAAGAGGTGACATAGTCGGTGTTCCCGGCCTCCTCCTCCCCGAAATGGCCCGCGACTCCCAGGGTGAAGGAAGGACAGGGCGCCAGGGCCAGGCGGCCCTGGAGGGTGGGGAATCCGGAATCCTCGCCGGTCGCGGTGTAGGTGACCGGTGAACTGCCCGACTTGTCCGTGACGACATCCCCGACCGTCCGGGCGGCCGCCGCCTGGAAGGTGGCGCTCCCGGCTTTCTTCGTGAGGCGCACCTGGGGACGGCGGTAGCCGATGTTGCCGGCCCACCAGTACACGGAATAGTTATTCGACATCGGGTTCAGCGGAGCGATGACATCCCAGGTCTGCCCCGCCAGCAAGGCCGTGTCGCTTCGGGAATTGCAGATCTCAAGGTAGGCATGGCGCATCATGGGGTTCGCCTTGTTCTCGGTCCCGCCTCCCATGAAGTCCATCTCCAGTTTGCCCAAAACCCGGGGTCCCTCGCCCTCCTTCAGGAAATCGAGGCCCAGGCGGGTCTCGTTGGCCGTCGCGTTGAACTGGTTGTCCTTCGACCCGGAACGCGCCCAGGCGGCGTAGTTGCCGGGGAAAATGCCGGTGTCGGCCGCGGCGGTGAGCTTCAGGAAACCGTAGATTTCGACGGCGCGCTTGGAACGCACTGCGGGCTTCTCGGCGGCCGCGGGTGCGACAGCGGCCTTTTTCGGGGCCGCTTTCACGTTTTGCGCAAGGGCCGGAGCGGCCAGGCCGAGCGCCAGGGTCAACGCGAGGATCTTCTTCATTTCGAGGATTCCTTTCTTTGAGGGGTTGCAAAGAACCGGGATAGGATACGCGCGCGAGACGGCCGACTCAAGGTCCTCCGCCAGCGTTCGTAATGATTATTCTTGTCGGGCGATTAACTCTTGGACTCCCTCCGCAAAGCTTCCCTATAATTGTCCGGTCCTTTTCCGCGGACCCTCTCGCGGAAAGGACCTGAAAACCGCCTTTCCGGTCGTCCTGTTTTCGCAACTCTTCGAAAGAAAGGACCCGTTCATGAGTTCGTCCACGCCGTCCAACCGATGGCTTGTCGTCCTGGGAGCCATCCTCATCCAACTGGCGCTCGGCGCCATCTATGCCTGGAGCGTCTTCACTCCCGCCCTCAAGGCCGATCCCTACAACTTCACGGCTTCCCAGACCCAGTGGGTCTTCAGCGTGGGACTGGCCGTCTTCGCGCTGGTCATGATCATCGCGGGACGCCTGCAGGCGAAGTACCCCCCGAAGCGGATCGCGATCCTGGGCGGGCTCATCCTGGGTCTCGGATATTTCCTGGCCGGATTCGCGGGAACCTCCTTCGCGGGCCTCGTCATCACCATCGGGGTCATCGGCGGGGCGGGCATCGGACTGGCCTACGTGGTCCCCATCGCCGTGGGCGTGAAGTGGTTCCCCGACAAGAAAGGCCTCCTGACGGGCCTGGCGGTCGCCGGATTCGGCTTCGGCGCCCTCATCTGGGTGAAGTTGGCCGGGGCCTGGGGCCACCTCATCGAGAACCATGGCGTGGCCTCCGTGTTCCAGATGTACGGCGTGGCCTTCGCGATCATGGTGGTCGTGGGCGCGCTCTGGATGGTGAACCCCCCCGAGGGTTACAAGCCGGAAGGATGGAACCCCCCGCCGCCGACCCAGGCTTCCGCGACCGGGGCCGTCCAGATGTCGAGCGCCGAAATGCTCCGGACCCCGCAATTCTACGGGCTCTGGTTCATGTTCATCGCGGGGGCCATGGCCGGCCTCATGGTCATCGGCGTCATCGCCCTCTTCGGGATCGATGCGCTCAAGGCCTCCGGATTGGACGAGACGAGCGCCAAGGTGGCCGCCGGGACGGCCATGGCCGTTTTCTATTCCCTGGCCAACGCCTTGGGACGCATCGGCTGGGGTTCCATTTCCGACAAGCTGGGGCGCAAGACGAGCCTCTTCCTCATGCTCCTCATCCAGGGCGTCGTGATGCTGCTCTTCTACAAGATGGGTTCCACCGTGGCGACCTTCTACCTGGCCGCGACGCTCGTGGGGTTCAACTTCGGCGGCAACTTCGCCCTCTTCCCCGCGGCCACGGCCGACTACTTCGGCAACAAGACCGTCGGGTTGAACTACGGCTGGGTCTTCTCGGCCTACGGCGTCGGCGGGATCCTGGGTCCCCAGTTGGCCGCCCACTTCAAGGACGCGGCCATCGGCGGGAACGTCGAGGCGTGGATGACGCCCTTCATGATCGCCGGCATCGCCTGTCTTGCCGCCGCCGCCGTGGCCCTGACCTTGAACCCCCCCAGGAAAGCCTGATCCATCCGGCCGTTCCGCGCCCCCGTCTCCCCGATGGAGACGGGGGCTTTTTTTATCCCCGCCGCCCCCCCTTGCCGAATGCCCGCAAAAACGATATAGAGGACACAACGCTCTTCCCGGGAGGTTCCCATGCCTGAATGGCTCGACGCGACATTTCTGGGCAATACCGTCCGCTCCTACCTCTGGGCCGCGGGGTACTTCGCGGCCGGCATCCTTCTTTTGTCCCTCCTGCGCCGTTTCCTCTTCGCGCGCCTGAAGCGCCTGGCCGAGCGTACCGAAGCCAAGACCGACGATTTTCTCCTGGCGAACCTCGAGAAAACGCTGTTTCCCCTCCTGTATTTCGGGACTTTCTACCTGGCCGCGCAGAACCTCACCCTTTCCGCGGCCGCCCAGAAGGCATTGTCGACCCTGGGCGTGGTGATCCTCACCTTCATGGCGATCCGGTTCCTTTCCGCCGTGCTGGAATACCTCCTCAAGGACGTCTGGCTGAGGAAGGAGCCGAACGAGACCCGCGAGCGCAACCTCAAGATCCTGTTCCCGGTCATTCGCATGGTCCTCTGGAGCGTCGCGCTGGTGTTCCTCCTGGACAACCTGGGCTTCGAGATCTCGGCCGTCGTGGCGGGGCTGGGGATCGGGGGCATCGCGGTGGCCATGGCCTCCCAGGCCGTGCTGGGCGACCTCTTCTCCTACGTCGCCATCCTTCTCGACAAGCCCTTCGAGATCGGGGACTTCATCATCCTGGACGGCGGATTCATGGGGACCATCGAATACATCGGGATCAAGACCACGCGCGTCCGGAGCCTCTCGGGGGAGCAGATCGTCATACCCAACTCGGACCTGACCAGCCACCGCGTGCGCAACTACAAGCGCATGCAGGAACGGCGGGTGGTCTTCAAGCTGGGAGTCACCTACGGGACGACGCCGGAGAAGATGGAGAAGGCCGTATCCTTGTTGAAGGAGATCATCGGCAAAAACCCGGATGTGCGTTTCGACCGGGCCCACTTCTCCGAATACGGGGATTTCAGCCTGAACATCGAGACGGTGTATTGGGTCCTCTCGCCCGACTACAACAAGTACATGGACATCCAGCAGGAACTGAACCTCGGGATCCAACGGGCCTTCGCGAAGGAAGGGATCGAGTTCGCCTTCCCGACGCAGACGCTCTACGTGCGAAAGGACGGCTGAACGCCTCGAACAGGTCTCCGGGAATAACAAAAAGCCCCGCCCCTGAAAGAGGGCGGGGCTTTTTGTTGAACGACTGCCTGTTCAGCTACCCGGCATCACGCAGGGGTGGTTGACAACGTTCCAGGAGAAGGGCTTCTCGGATTTCGGGATCGCGAACCCCCTCGGCGAACCCACGCTGGAAGCCGCATTGCACCAAACGCAATACTGGATGACGTCGAAGGTGACGTTCACTGCGTTCGCCTCCACACAGACCGAGGAAAGGGTCGAGGCGCCCTGCGGACAGATCGAGGAAACCTGGATGAGAAGGTTCTGCGTGCTGAAATCCACCGGTGGAGTCGGATAGGGGGTCGGAGTCGGGGTCTCGAAACTCAGGAACCCGGTCGGCGCGGCACAGAAGGCCTCCCAATCGTCCAGATCCCGAAGAATGATGACCGCTTCCGGAACACCCGCTGCTGCGGATTCGAAGGCGGCGAGCGAGGAGAGCTGGATGCCCATCTTTCCCAGCGCGACAGGCTCGAATCCGCAAACGGGTGTCGGGGTGGAAGTCGGTGAGCCGGGATGCGACCTGGGCGGGATGAGAGGGTTATATTTCATGCATCCCGTCCCGACCAGGAACGTCGCCAGGAACATGGCATAGACAAGTCTCTTCTTCATAGTTTCTCCCGATGATGAGTTGGACATCTCCCTATAGACGACCGAGACCGTAAATAGTCCCGGGAATCCCCCTCTGAAACCGATATCCTCCATCGAACCGCCAATCGACCCCTATTTCCCGTCGAATTTCAGGCAGAACCCCAGCTCCAACAACACGTCGTTGACCGAGAGGAAGTCGCCATCCGAGATGGCCAGGAGCCGCTGGGCGCTCTTGTTGTTCGTGGCGCTGGCCACGTTGCGCAGGGCCGCCAGCAGGACCTCCCGGTTCTTGCTCTTGGCGCTCACCTCGATGGCCTTCTGGATGTACCGCTTGGCCGCTGCGGGTTTCCGAATCTCCTCATACTGTTCGGCGGTCACCCGGATGGCGATGAAGGCCTTCTCCTTCTTGAGGCGGGTCATCTCCGCGCGTTTGGACTCGGCCCTCGTCTCCGCATCGGGTTTCCGCACCCTCACGTTGTGTTTCCGGTTCATGGCGCTTCCTTTCGACCTTCTAGTCAGGATCAGCATTATCGCTCTGGGACGGCCCGGCTTCAACCCGCCCTGAACAAGCATAAAAAAAGCCCCACTTCCGGAAGGAAGCGGGGCTTGAGCACTGAACCCCTCACCCTACCCTCTCCCGCAAGGGGAGAGGGCAATGGCGGGGTACTGCATTCCTATTGACGGCCCTTGACGATCCGCTCGACCACCGACGGATCGGCCAACGTCGTGACGTCGCCCAGGTTCGACGTGTCGCCCTCGGCCACCTTGCGCAAAATGCGGCGCATGATCTTGCCGGAGCGGGTCTTGGGCATCGCGTCCGTGAACTGGATCTTGTCCAGGTGCGCGATGGGCCCGATCTCCTTGCGCACGTGGGCGTTGAGGCCCTTCTTCAGGTCGTCGGAGGCGGTCTGGCCCTCCTTCAACGTCACGTACGCGTAAAGGCCCTGCCCCTTGATCTCGTGCGGCATGGCCACGACCGCGGCCTCGGCCACGGCGGCGTGCGACACCAGGGCGCTCTCCACCTCAGCGGTGCCGATGCGGTGCCCCGAGACGTTCACGACATCGTCGATGCGGCCCAACAGCCAGTAGTCGCCGTCCGAGTCGATGCGGCAGCCGTCGCCCGTGAAGTAGAGGTTCTTGTACATGGAGAAGTACGTCTCCACGAACCGCTCATGGGCGTTGTACATGGTGCGCATCATGCCCGGCCAGGGCCTCTCGATGCAAAGCTTGCCCCCCTCGTTCACGCCCGCAGGCGTCCCGTCATCATGGAGCACGACGGGCTTCACGCCGAAGAAGGGACGGCTGGCGGACCCCGGCTTCAGGGTGTGCGCGCCGGGAAGCGGGGTGATGAGGATGCCGCCCGTCTCCGTCTGCCACCAGGTATCCACGATCGGGCATTTCTCCTTCCCGATGTTCCGGTAATACCACAGCCACGCCTCGGGGTTGATGGGTTCCCCGACGGAGCCCAGGATCCTCAGGGAGGACATGTCGTACTTGGCCGGCCACTGCTCACCCTCGCGCATCAGGGACCGGATGGCCGTGGGCGCCGTGTAGAAGACGGTGACCTTGTGCTTTTCGATGACCTGCCAGAAGCGCCCGGCATCGGGCCAGGTCGGCACGCCCTCGAACATCAGGGCCGTGGCGCCGTTGGCCAAGGGACCGTACACGATATAGGAATGCCCGGTCACCCAGCCGATGTCGGCCGTGCACCAGTAGATGTCATCCTCGTGTACGTCGAAAATGTAGCGGTGCGAGACCTTGGTATGGAGGAGATACCCTGCGGTGGTGTGAAGGACGCCCTTGGGCTTCCCTGTGGAACCGGAGGTGTACAGGATGAAGAGCGGATCCTCCGCCTTGTTGGGGGCCGCCTGGTGCTGATCGGAGGCCTTGGCCATCTCGTCGTGGTACCAGGTATCGCGGCCCGCGGCCATGTTGACCGCACCGTCCCCGTTCTTGACGACGATGCAATGCTTGATGGAGGGGCACTTCGCCAGGGCCTCGTCGGAGATCTTCTTGAGGCCGATGGCCTTCCCGGCGCGGTACGACACGTCGGAGGTGACGAGCACGTTGCACTCGGAGTCCTGGATGCGGGCGGCCAGGGAATCGGCCGAGAACCCGCCGAAGACGATCGAGTGGATGGCGCCCAGGCGCGCGCAGGCCAGCATGACGGCTGCGGCCTCGGGGATCATGGGCAGGTAGATGCAGATGCGGTCGCCCTTCTTCACGCCCTTCGAAAGGAGGACGTTGGCGAACTTGCAGGTCTCCTTGTACAGCTCCCCGTAGGTCACCTTGCGGACGGCCTCGTCCTTCTCGCCCTGCCAAAGGATGGCGACCTTCTTCTCGGTGGGAGTGCCGATCCAGCGGTCGAGGCAGTTCACGGCGATGTTCAACTCCCCGTCCTCGAACCAGGTGTGCTTGACGATCTTCTTCTCGGTGTCCCAGGTGTATTCCAGGGCCTTCGTGGGCTTCTTGGCCCAGACCAGTTCCTTCTCGGCGGTCTCCAGCCAGAACTTCGCGGCATCGGGACCGACCGAGCGGTCGTACATCTGCTTGTATTCGTCGAACGACTTGATCCAGGCGCGCTGGACGACGCTCGCGGGCGGCGGGAACTTCTGGGATTCGCCTTGAAGGGATGTGATCTTGGAAGGTGTTTCAGCCATTGGGATATTCCTCCATGAAGGGTTGCACGGTCGGGAAAACCGAAAACGGGAAGTAAGTTACCATATTTCAAGGGAGCCGTTGAGCAAATCACCCCGGCAATACGAACCGCGCCTTGCCACGAAGGGTATCGGTATCCCGCGGGAATGCCACCCCGCCCGGGGGTGAACCTTGAGTCCGGGTCCGAATCCGTCCTCGCCAAGAATTTTCGCCATCCGTATCGCGTTAAACGCCGTTGCCGGCCGGATCCACGGCTCGCCGGGAACTCGCGCGATTTTATCCGCCTTCGATGGCATCAGGACGCCTTTTGCGCTAATTTAGAGCCGTCCTTTGGGCTTCCCGGGCATCCCTTCCCATGGTCCGCTGGACCGATGACCGCGATCGGTACCTGGGCATCCCCTCCCTTACCGCCGATACGGAAACCATTCCGCGCGCATCGGAGAACAACCGCCATGTTGAATTTCTTCTTCCGCCCGTCCTCGGTCGCCGTCATCGGCGCTTCCAAATCCCCCGGCAAGGTCGGTTACGCCATCCTCAAGAACCTCCTGGACGGAGGGTTCAAGGGCGCGATCGTTCCGGTGAACCCCTCCGCGAAGGAACTGCTGGGTCTTCCCTGCTATCCCGACCTGGCCGCCTACGGGAAGAACGTGGACCTGGCCGTCGTGGTCGTGCCCGTTCCCGCCGTCCGGGCCGCCGTCGAATCGGCCATCGCGGCCTCCGTCAAGTCCATCGTCGTGATCACGGCCGGCTTCAAGGAAACCGGCGCCGACGGGGCCGCGCTCGAGCGCGAACTGGCACAACTCTGCACCTCGCGGGGCGTGCGGATGCTCGGCCCCAACTGCCTCGGCTACCTTCATACCCAGCATGCCCTGAACGCCTCCTTCGCCAAGAAGATGCCGCCTCCCGGCGTCATCTCGGTCGTCTCCCAATCGGGGGCGCTCTGCACCGCCATGCTGGACTGGTTCTCCGAGAAGCGCCTGGGCCTCACGAAGCTCGTGAGCCTCGGAAACAAGGCCGATCTCGACGAATGCGATTTCCTGGGTGCCCTCGCCGACGATCCCGACACGCGCGTCATCATGCTCTACCTCGAGAGCATCGCCCACGGGGACCGCTTCATCAAGGCGGCGGAGAATGCGGCCGCCAAAAAGCCGGTCGTGATCCTCAAGAGCGGCACCACGCAGGCCGGCCAGAAGGCCACCTCCTCCCATACGGGATCGCTGGCGGGGGCCGATATCGCCTACGGAGCGGCCTTCCGCCGCTCGGGCGTCATCCGCGCCGACGGGTTCGATGAACTGATGGATTTCACCATGGCCTTCGCTCTCCAGCCCGTACCGAAGGGGAACCGCGTGGCCGTCATCACCAACGCGGGAGGACCCGGGGCCATGTGCGCCGACGCCGTGGAGAACACGGGGCTGAGAATGGCCGACCTCACTCCTTCCGTGGCCGCCGGTCTCAAGTCGAAACTGCCTCCGGCCGCCAGCGTGGGCAACCCCATCGACGTGCTGGGCGACGCCGAACCCGACCGTTACGAGTTGGCCGTGAAAGCGGTCCTTGACGACCCCCAGGTGGATTCCCTCATCGTCATCCTGACCCCCCAGGCCATGACCAACCCCCTCGCGATCGCCCAGGTGCTGGCCCGCCACAAGGGATCCCCCAAGCCCATCCTGGCCGTCTGGCTGGGCGGCAGTGACGTGTCGGAGGGCGTGCATTGCCTCATCGAGTCGGGCATCCCCGACCTGCCTTCCCCCGAACGGGCCGTGAAAGCCCTGAAGGCCATGCTGGATTACCAGGCCTGGCGCAACCGGCCCCCTCGCGTCATCGCCCGCATCCCCGTGAACCGGCGGCGTGTCGACCGCATCCTGAACCGCTACCGCAAGACAGGAACGACCTACATCGGCGAGGTGGACGCCAAGGAGATCTTCCGGGCCTACGATTTCGCGGTCCCCCCGGGGACCTTGGCGGCCTCCGCCGACGAGGCCGCCGAGATCGCGGATCGTGTGGGTTATCCCGTGGTCATGAAGGTGGTTTCTCCCGACATCATCCACAAGTCGGACGTGGGCGGCGTGAAGCTGAACCTCTCCTCGGCCCCGGCCGTGCGGGACGCCTTCGACCTGATGATGCTGCGCATCCGTCAGCACGCCCCCGAAGCGCGGATCCTGGGCGCTTACGTCGAGAAGATGGGCTCCCGCGGCGTCGAGGTCATCCTGGGCATGACGCGCGATCCCCAGTTCGGGCCCATGCTGATGTTCGGCCTGGGCGGCATTTTCGTGGAGGTCATGAAGGATGTGACTTTCCATTTGGCCCCCGTGACCGCCGACGAGGCCATGCAGATGCTCAAATCCACAAAATCCTACGCCCTCCTGAAAGGCGCCCGCGGCCAGGGAGCCGTCGACATGGACGCCATCGCGCAGGGCCTTATGCGCATCAGCCAACTGGTTACCGATTACCCCGAGATTGCCGAAATGGACATCAACCCCTTCATCGTCGGACCGGTGGGCGTGGAGCCCACCGTGGCCGACGGGAGACTGACCCTGAAACCGGAGAAAAGCGCATCATGACCACCCCTGCCCGCAGCGGGTTCGACCCCAGCTGGAAAGAAAAATACAAGGACCAGTGCGTCACCGCCCTGGAGGCCGTCTCACGCGTGCGTCCGGGCCAGCGTGTCTTCCTGGGCACGGGCTGCGCCCAGCCCACCCTCCTGGTCCAATCCCTCGTGGATCGATCCAAGGAACTCACCGACGTCGAGATCGTGCAACTGCTCACGTTCGGGGAGGCTCCCTACGCCGCCAAGGGTTTGGCCCAGCATTTCCGCGTGAACAGCTTTTTCCTGGCCGACAACGTGCGCCGCGTCGTGCAGGAAGGCCTGGGCGACTACACGCCCATCTTCCTTTCGGACATCCCGCGGCTTTTCGAGTCGGGCCGGATGCCGCTGGACGTGGCCTTCATCCAGGTCACGCCGCCCGACCTTCGGGGCCGTTGTTCCCTGGGGGTCTCGGTGGACGTGGTGAGATCGGCCGCGCGCAACGCGGGACTCGTGGTGGCGCAGGTGAATCCCCGCATGCCCCGCACATTGGGCGACTCGTTCCTGAACGTGCAGGACATCGACCTCCTCGTGGAGGCCGATGCGCCCCTCATCGAGATGCCCCCTGCCGAACCCAACGAGGTGACCCGCCACATCGGGGAGCATATCGCCTCCCTGGTGGAGGACGGCTCCACCTTGGAGCTCGGCATCGGACGGATCCCCCATTCGGTGCTGGAGTTCCTGAAGGACAAGAAGGACCTGGGCATCCATACCGAGATGCTTTCCGATCCCATCGTGGACCTGGTGAAGGCGGGTTCCATCACGGGGCGTCTCAAGACCCTCGACCCCGGCAAGATCGTGGCCTCCTTCTGCATGGGAACGAACAAGCTGTTCGATTTCATCCACGAGAATCCGACCTTCGCCCTGCATCCGACCGAATACGTCAACAACCCCGTCACCATCGCCCGGCAGGACCGCATGGTGGCCATCAACGTGGCCCTCGAGGTGGACCTGACCGGCCAGGTCTGTTCCGATTCCCTCGGCACCAAGTTCTTCTCGGGGATCGGCGGACAAGTGGATTTCAACCGAGGGGCCGCGGCCGCTCGGCGGGGCCGGGCCATCATCGCCCTGCCCTCCTCGGCCCGGAACAACACCGTATCCCGCATCGTGCCCCATCTGTCCCAGGGCGCCGGCGTCGTCACGACGCGGGGGGACGTGCACTACGTGGTGACCGAGTACGGGGTGGCCTACCTCCACGGCAAGAGCATCCAGGAGCGCGCCATGGCCCTCATCGCCATCGCCCACCCGGACTTCCGAGCCTCCCTCCTGAAGGAGGCCATCGAGCACAAGTTCGTGCATCCCGAGAAGGCCGACCTCGAGGGGCGCATCTACGTGGGCCCGACCGACTCCCGCTCCTCCTTCGTGCTGGACGACGGCACGCTCCTGAACGTGCGGCCCATGCACCCCACGGACGAACCGCGCATCCGGGACCTCTTCTACGCCCTGTCCCAACAGACCATCTACTACCGCTTCATGGCCTACATGAAGACCATCCCCCACAAGCAGATCCAGAACTTCGTGTACATCGATCACCGCACCGAGGTGGCCCTGGCCGTCACGGTGCCCGCGCCCCACGGCGAGGATATCGTGGCGATCGGCCGCTACATCCTCGACCCCAAGACCAACCAGGCCGAGGTGGCCTTCACGGTAAGGGATTCCTGGCAGAACAAGGGCATCGGGACGATGCTCCTGAGGCACCTCATCAAGATCGCGCGCAAGAACGGGATCCGGTCCTTCACGGCGGAGGTGCTGAACTCGAACAAGCCCATGATCGCGGTTTTCAAGAAGAGCGGCTGCGAGATCAAGAGCGAACTGCGCGAGGGGGCCTACCACTTCGAGATGGCCTTTCCGGAATAACGACCGGCTTTATTTCGGACGGTTTCTGGCATCCAGGCGGGCGCGGGTCATCCGCTCGCGCAAGCCGCCCTCTCTCACGAACGCCTCTTCCAACTGCCGGATCAGGCGGTCCAGCAGGTAATTGGCCTGGTGGATCAGGCAAAGGATGGCGTTGGCGGCATCTCCTGCTGTGACGGCTTCTATATAGGTCCTATAGGTCTCATAGGACCCATGGGACTTATGGTTGTCGTTTGCTTGAGGTCTGATGCTTCTGATCCTGCAGGCTTCCGGGCTGTTCTTGTCCCAGACCGGCAAACCATTCACCCTCAAATAGTCCTGATAATCGACCAATAATTCCTCGAGACTGGCCCGGGCCACGTTCATCAACTTGATCTCGGTTTCCTTCGAGGTTCCGGACGCCATGCTGCCTTCGGCGATGTTCTGTTTACCCGAGCGGGCGGCCTGAACCATCTGGTCGCGGGTGCGGCTCTTGGGGTCAATGAAACGGCTACAGAAATAGACGGTCGCGTCATAGATCGCCTCCGCCTTCTGATAGGCGAGCAGATCACGATAGCCACCATGTTGGGGTATGAAGCCCGGGGACACGCAAGCACCTCACAACGAGGGGTGATTCAATTCATAATAGGACCTATTATGTTCACAATCAACCCACTTGAAAGAGCGCACCGTTAAAGATGGATCCGATAATTCCTTCGGTTCGAATGGTCTACTTGTCTTGTTTTACTCGCCATTCATACGGCATTGACCCCACGATCACAGTAGCCTCAATATGATCAGGCACTCCTTAGCACTTCACCGGATCCTTCGAAGAATAAGATCGGCGGTCTTGATAGTGAGAAAAAGCGATCGTTATCAAGATCGCCAATAGTAAACGTGGTATCAACACCCATCAAGTCCGCTTCCGAAGATCAATCCTCATAAGTTCACCACTCTAATACCATCATCATTTCAATCCGCGTCCCGATGCTGGCGTCTACGATCCCTCGCCTTTTCCTTCCCGCCCATCATGCGGACCCCGCCGCAATGAGTGCACACGAACTTCCTCTTCTTGTGGGCGACATGCGCCTGCTCGCGCATCCTCACCTTGCAGCGACGGCAGTACATGGAATCCTCCCCCGGCGGGAACCCATCAGGACGGTTTCCGGTCCGGATCCATCGTCACCCGGTTGCGGCCGCCCTGCTTGCTCCGGTAGAGGTTCTCGTCGGCCCGCTTGACCACCGAGACCGCATCATCCTGGGGGCGGGAAAGGGTGCCGCCCAAGGAGAGGGTGACCCGGATGTTCCGGCCTTCCGCCGCCAGGTAGGATTTCTCGACCAGGACGCGGCAGCGTTCCGCCACGAAGTACAGGATCTCCTCGTCCACGTCCGCCACCAGCAGGAGGAACTCCTCACCGCCCCACCGTCCCAGATAATCGAGTCCCCGCATGTTGCCGGAGAGGGTCTTCGCCACCATGCGGAGCACCTCGTCCCCCACGTCGTGCCCATGCGTGTCGTTCACGGCCTTGAAATGGTCGATGTCCGCCATCAGCACGCCGAAGGGTTTCTTGCGCCGCTTCTGGTCCTGCAGCATGCCCTCCAGGACCTTCTCGCAATAGCGGCGGTTGCCCAGGCTGGTGACGACGTCGACGAGGGCCTGCCGCTCCATCGCCTGGGCCTTGAGCGCGGCGTCCTGCTGGCGGCTGTTGTCGCTGAAGATCTCGACGGCCCCGATGATGCGGCCCTCCGCCCCCCGGATGGGCGAGGCCTTCACGACGATGGGGACGCGGTGCCCCTCCTTGTGCCGCAGAAAGATCTCCTCCTCGCGGGAGACGCCGTCATGGATGGCGCGCGTGAGGGGACAGCCAACGAGGCAGAGGGCGCGGCCCGTGGCATCCACGTGCTGGAGGATGTTATCGGGGCAGTAACGCCCCACCATCTCTTCGCGGGTGTATCCCGTGATGCGCTCCGCTCCCCGGTTCCAATAGAGGATCTTGCGCGTCGGGTCCACGAAGTAGACGCCGTCGTACAGGTTGTCGACGAGGTTCTCGAAGAAGGCGTCGGGGAACTCCATGGAAAACCTTTCGGACCGGCCCGAACCACAAGTTCGGGGCCGATGTTGTCCGCGCAGTTCCCCTTCGGGAACTGTGCCGGACCGGCACCGGGCTGAAGCCCGCCGGAACGTCCTGACGACCCTTGTACCACCGCGCCCGGCAAATGTCACGGTGTTCAAAAAGGAATGCGGAATCAGCCGGATTTGGCTATCATGGCCTTGCGCCAGAACCTCCCAAGGGAGCCTTCGATGAAGAAATTCCTGGTCTTCCTCCTTCTTCTGCTCATTTTCCTGTTCGGCTTCTATCTGTGGAAGCATTGCGGCACCGACGTGGAATGCATGAAGGCGCTCTTCATGCCCGCCCCAACACCCACCCCGACCGTCACCCCCGTCCCGCCCAAGCCCGGCGTGCCCACGAGGACTCCCACGCGAACCCCGACGAACACCCACTCGCCCACCAAGACCGCCACCCCGACGGACACCTTCACGCCCACCAAGACCGCCACGC
>CAZGWJ010000030.1:0-28807 GCA_964529445.1 uncultured bacterium | reverse complement strand
CAGTCGCGGCCCGTGATCCCGACGTCCATGACGCCATCCTCGACATAACGGCTCATTTCCTGGGCGCGTACCAGCATGGCCTTCATCTCGGGGTCGTTGATATTGGGGAAATAGGATCGCGACGTGGCCGAGATGCGGTAACCCGCCTTGGAGAAAAGCTTGAAGGTGGATTCCTGGAGACTGCCCTTCGGCAGGCCGATCTTGAGGATGGGGGACATCGGATTCCCTTCGTCGAACGTTGTGGACCCTATTAAACAATCGAAGAAGGCCTTTGGCAAGGCGGGAAAGACCCCGACGGGAGATCCCCGATGCCGGGACGGCTTTACATTCGACCTCACGGCCGCGAGAATGGCCGTCATGGAAGCGATCGATCCCGGAAGTCCCGTGTCCCTCTACGACCACACCCGCCCCGAGTTGGGAGCCCTCCTGGCCTCCTGGGGTGCCCCGCGTTACGCGGGGAAGCAGGTCTTCCAATGGCTCTACCGAAAACGCGTCGCCGCGTTCGACGCCATGACCGACCTGTCCGTGGAATTCCGGGCCCTTCTGCGCGAAAGAGCGCTCCTGCCCCGCCTTCGCCTCGCCGAACGGCACGTCTCCGCCGATGGCACCACGAAATACCTCTGGGAATCCCGCGGCCTCTTCTTCGAGAGCGTCCTCATCCCCATGGCTCGCGACGAGGAAGGCGACCCGGGCCGCCACGCCGCCTGCCTCTCGACCCAGTCGGGTTGCCGAATGAAGTGCGTCTTCTGCGCCACCGGGATCCCGAAGTTCTCCGGCGACCTCACTCCCGGAGAGATCGTCCTCCAGCTCATCGGCATGGAGGAAACCTCCGGGGTGACTTTCTCCAGCGTGGTGGTCATGGGGATGGGCGAGGCCCTCGACAACTACGAGGCCTCGGAGCGCGCCATGCGGATCCTGAACGACCCGGAGGGTTTGAACTTCGGACGCCGACGCATCACCCTCTCGTCCTGCGGCCTGCCGGAGAATCTCAGGCGTTTCATCAAGGACGACTGGCCCGTCTCCCTGGCGGTCTCCCTGCACAGCGCCGATCCCGAGGTGCGGGGCACCCTCATGCCTTTCACGCGATCCGTGCCCCTCGAAAAGCTCCGCAAGCTCCTGAGGGAGTACACCTTCACTCGGCGCCTGCCCGTCACCCTGGAATACTTGTTATTGAAGGGCGTGAACGATCGCGAGGAGGACGCCGAGCGCATGGCAGCGTTCTGCAAGGGACTGCTCTTCAAGGTCAACCTGATACGGTATAATCCCGTTCCCGGGCTGCCCTACGAATCCCCCACGGAGGACGAGGTCTTGGCATTCCAGACACTGCTCAAGTCGAAGGGTGTGAAAGCCTTCCTGCGTGAGCGCAAAGGGGATGACATCGCCGCGGCCTGCGGTCAGTTGAGCGGCATCCCTTGCGGGGAAAACCCATGAGATCCCCGTTTCCCCTCTCGCGGGACGAAGCCGTCCTTGTCCGGAAGGCCCTCGGACTCCTGTCCGGTTTCGCCCTGGCCCTGACGATCTTCGGCGGATCCGCCATGTATCTCACCCGTCTCAAGCAGCCGGTCATTGTTCCCAAGGTCATCGGCATGGAACAGAAGGACGCGGAGCGAGCATTGAACCGGAAGGGCCTTTCGATGCGTTCCGGTCGAACGATGTACGACGAGCGCATCCCTGCCGGCTCCGTCGTGATCCAGGATCCCAGGGCCAATAACTATTTGAAGCGCGGTGCGACCGTCGAGGTGGTCCTTTCTCGGGGCAAACCCCGTGTCCCTGTGCCCGATGTCGTCCATCAGACGCTCCGCCGGGCCCAGAATGTACTGGCCCAGGGACAGTTCCGTGTCGGCCGAAGATCCTACATGTCCTCCGGGATCGTACCCAAGGATACCGTGATGGCCCAGGTCCCTCCGGCGGGCGATATCACTCCCGCCTCATCGACGGTGGACCTCCTAGTCTCGACAGGCCCCCTGGATCCCATCTACGTGATGCCCTCCCTGAAGCGCCAATCCCTGGAAAAGGCCTTCCGGCTCCTTCGTCCCGCCGCCATCCTCATCGAGAAGATCACGACCAAGGTCCACGACGACCTTCCGATCGGCACCATCCTCGCCCAATCCCCCGCCGCCGGTTCGCGGATCGAGGAGAAGGCCAGTGTCTCCCTGACGGTGAGCACCACCAGTTCGGAAGCTTCCCTCCAACCGCGGCTCGCAAATTTCAACTTCACCATGCCCGAAGGCCCCCCCCGAAGACTCCGCATCGACGTGTTCGACAGCACCGGAACCCGGACGATCTATAATAAGATGGAAGAACCCGGGAACCCCGTGAGTTTCGAGATCAAGGTGACCGGAAGGGCCACGGCGCAGGTCTACCTGGGCCAGCAGTTCGAACGCGAGGTTTCGCTCGAGTAAAAAAACACATTCTCACCACGAAGGCACGATGACACGAAGAACCTCATCGAGGTTCGGGTGTCACAGACGTCTTTCCAAAACGCCTTCAAATTGGCCCTTCGTGTCTTCGTGGTGGACCCTGAGGTCGTTATGTCCGAGATCAAAGTCTCTGCGTCCGTCCTGGCGGCCGATTTCGGCCGTTTGGCCGAACATTGCCAGCAGGCGCTCGATGCCGGCGCGGACATGCTTCACATGGACGTCATGGACGGCCACTTCGTCCCCAACATCACTTTCGGGACCCCGGTCATAGCCGCCCTCCAGGGAAAGATGCGCCGCAAGGACGGGTCGGCGGCTCCCTTCGACAGCCACCTCATGATCACCCATCCGGAACGCTACGCCGGGGATTTCGCCGCCATCACCCCCTCCTATGTCGCGATCCACTCCGAGGCCCTGAAGGATCCGAAGTCCGTCCTTTCCCTGATCCGGGAAAAGGGGGCCAAACCCGGACTGGTCGTGAATCCCGCCTCGGACGAGGCGATCCTCCAACCCTTCCTGGAGGACATCGATTACGCGTTGTTCATGTCGGTGGAACCCGGTTTCGCCGGTCAATCCTTCATGCCGGAAGTGCTTCCGAAGGTCGAGCGCTTCGCCCGCTGGGCCCGGTCACGGGGGTACCGGGGAGAGATCGCGGTGGACGGCGGCGTGAAACCTTCCAACGCCCGTTCGATCATCGATGCGGGAGCCAGCCTCCTGGTGGCGGCCACGGCCATCTTCCGGGCTCCGGACATGGCCGAAGCCATCGCCGCCCTGAAGGATCCCCGATGACTTGTCGACAAGAGCGACGCGTCTTGACTTCACGCCTTCGCGCCTTCGCGTTGGCTTTGTATTGCCTGAGCCTCCTCGGGTGCGGCGGAGGGACGATCAAGACCTCCCTCAAGCCCCAGGACACGAAGGTGGACGGCCTCCTCGCGGAAGCCGCGGCCCGGTTCGCCATGCCCGATGCGCCTCAAGCTCTCGACGTGCTGGACGATGTCCAAGCCGAGTATTCCAAGGACAACACCCTCACCGTGACCGTCCGACAGGTCTGGGCATCCCGGGTCAAGCCCCGACATGCCGTAAAACCCCTGGCCGTGATCAATCCCGATGTCCAGGAATTCAAGGTCCTGGCCCTCCGGCGTTACACTCTCCAGCCCGACGGGACCTTCTCGCACGCCAGGAACGCGGAGATCATCAGTGAGCCGCCTGCCCGGGACCTTCCGAACCCGCTCTCGCGCATCACGGCGTATCGACTCCCGGCCATGGAGGCCGGGGAAGCGCTTGAGGTCCTCTACACGCTCCGGACCCTCCCTCCCGCCCTGCCCCGGAACGATGCGCGTTCCCCGGGTAATCGCCCGCCCTCCCCGGAGAAGGACGCCACGGCCACGGTAACACCCACCCCGGAGCCGGTACCTCTCGCCGCCGAACCCAGTTTCTCCTATCTCTGGAACGACCATGTCCCTTCCCTCAAGCGGGAGTTGACCATACGGACCCCGAAAGGCCTCCTTTTGTACGGCTCCCGCCTGCGGCTTCCCGCCGCCCTCAAGACGGAACAGACCCCGGACGGACTCTTCCAAATCACCCGCTTCACCTTGGATGGCTTCCAGGAGGCTTTGCCCTTGGAGAGTTTCCAACCCCCGATCGAGGATCTCGCCGGAGTCACCGCCTTTACTCCCTATTCGACCTGGGACAAGGCCCTGGAACCCTACCGCCGACGCATCAAGGCGTACGCCGTCCCGACCTCGCGTCTCGAGACCCTCGTGGCGGATGCTTCCTCCAACACGACTGAGGCCCTTGAGACGCGCCTGGCCCGCGTGAAGCGGGCCTTGCACGATGCCGTCGCTTGGGTGGATACGGGACTCCCCGTGTACCTGAACCACGACCGCAACGTGGATGACATCCTCGAGAGCGGCAAGGGCTCCTCGCATGACATGGCCGTGCTCTTGACGGCCGCCCTTCGGGCGATGAATCTCCCGGGTGAGGTCCACCTCTACCGGCGGGGCGACCGGGGGGCCCTGATGGACCAGACCCCGGCCCTCTCCCAGTTCGACGGCGTCCTGGTCGGAACGACCGTCCGGAAGAACTGGACCTGGATGGACCCCACGGAATCCCTCTCCCCGCCCGGCATCCTGCCCCTGGAGGCCTTGAGCGCCAACGCCCTCTCGGTCAAGCCCGGGATCACCTGGCGCGACACGCCGCCCTTCACGGCGAAGGACAACCGGCGGGAGCGCGACGTCCTGCTGCAGATCCAGTCGGACGGCTCCGCGGAATGCCGGGTCGTGCTCCAGGCCTATGGCTCCTCCGAGGTCTCCCTTCGCCAGTTCTTCCGCTCCCGTTCCCCGGCCGACCGGAAGCGCATTGTGGAGCAGGGCATGTCCAAGCGTTTCCATGGGGTGACCCTTTCCGAATACCGTTACGGCGACTACCGGGATCTGGCCGATCCTTTGAAGGTCGAATACCGTTTCCGGCTTCCTTCATACCTGGAAACCGACCGGAAGGGCGCGCCGGTCTTCTATCCCATCGTGTTCGAGGACATATCGGATTTCCTTTCGGCCCTGAAGGACCAGCGGCGAACCACGGCCGTCCTGCCCCAGAACTACAACTCCGTGACCCGGGTCGTCGTGAACCTGCCTCCCCGTTGGCGCGTGAAGGACCTCCCACCCGATGGTTCGGTCTCGAACGATTCGGCGGAGTTTTTGAGCCACGCCAAGATCGATTTCGGCACCCTTTCCTACGAGCGCTACATGGGCCTGAAGAGGCGCACCATCCGGCCGGGGAACGAATACAAGGACCTGCTCGATTTCTACAAAGGCGTTCTGAAGCAGGACCGCACGCCGTTCGCGATCACCCTTCCGCCCGCCTCTAAGCAGGCCCCGAAGAAGTGACACCTCGCGTCCATCATCCGTCCCTCCCCGCAAAGAGCGACCGGTCCATCCTCCTGGACCTGGCCCGGGGATTGGCCGCCCTGATCGTCGTCGCTTCCCACGCCAGGGCTTGGCTCTATCCCGTTCCGCCCCCGGAGGGAGGACCCCTCACCCGGACCTTCCTCTTCCTGACCGGCTTGCCCTTCGAGGCCGTGATGGTCTTCTTCGTGATCAGCGGCTATTTCGTGGGTGGGTCCGTCGTTTCGGCCACGGCCCGGGGCGATTGGTCATGGTCCGAATACGGTTTCCGCCGCCTGACCCGCCTCTGGATCGTCCTCCTGCCCGCGCTCCTGCTGACCGCCGGGTGGGATAACCTGGGGAACGCCATCGGGAACCGGGACTACTACATCGGCGCGTTGAACAAACCCGACATCTTCCTCGGCAACCTCTTTTTCCTTCAATACATCCACTTCCCCGTCTACGGGTCCAACGGCCCCCTCTGGAGTCTTGCCTACGAATTCTGGTACTACCTCCTGTTCCCCATGATCTACCGCGCCTTCGTCGGGCGGGACCCCCTGAGGCATCGCGTCCTGCTGGGTGTCGGGGCAGCCGTTCTCCTCCTGCTGTTGCCTCGGAGCCTGGCCGCGGGCGGCCTGGTTTGGCTCATGGGGATCGGCGCCCGCTGGGTCGTCCTCAGCGAAAGATGGAGGCGCCCGCTTTCCGGTTGGCCCTTCTTCCTCCTTGCCGCCGGGTTCTTCGGGTGGGTGCTCGGGAACCCGGTCCACACCGAATTCCCCTGGCCTCGGTACTCGCTGGGTTTCGGCTTCGCCTGTATGGTCCCCTTTCTTGCCACGCGAAATCCGGCATCCCCGCTCCTCCGGAAACTGGCGACCCTCGCGGGCGGCTCCTCCTATACGCTGTATCTCGCGCACTTCCCTTTCCTGGTATTCCTGTTCCAGGGCCTCTGCTTCCCCGCCCAACCGGCCGGCCACGCGCTGTCCCCCCTTCTTTATGCCGGCTTGATGCTGGTCGTCGGTCTCTACACCGGGGTCCTGTGGTTCGCCTTCGAACGACGCACCGACCGGATCCGGAAAACGCTTCGCGAAAAATGGCTCCCCCGGTTGCGACAGGAATGTTGAACCGGGGGATTCCTCCCGCCCCGCCCATGTATAATCAACCCCGTTCATGACCCCGGACGAAAGCGAGTATCCATGTTCGATTCCTTGACCGAGAGGATCCAGAAGGTCTTCAAGGACCTCCGTGGACACGGCAAGCTCTCCGAAGAGAACATCCAGGAGGCCCTGGCCCAGGTCCGGACGGCCCTCCTGGAAGCCGACGTGCATCTGGGGACGGTCGACCGTTTCCTGGATTCCATCCGCACGAGCGCCCTCGGACGCGAGGTGCTCCTCTCGATCACGCCCGGACAGGCTCTCATCAAGGTGGTCCACGAGGAGCTCGTGGCGCTCCTGACCCCCCGGGACAGGAAAGCCGTCCGCCTGCGTTTCGCCCCCGCCCCGCCGACCCTGGTCCTGATGGCGGGCCTCCAGGGCACCGGCAAGACGACCACGGCCGCCAAGTTGGCCCGGTTCCTGAAGGCGGACGGTCGTCGCCCCGGGCTGGTGGCCGCCGACCTCCAGCGTCCTGCCGCCGTGGAGCAGCTGGCAACCCTGGCCGAGCAGGTCGGGGTACCCTTCTTCGGGCCCGATCCCGGCGAGAAGCCCCAGGACGTCTGCCTGCGGGCCGCGAAGACCGCCCTTTCCAACAATTGCGACATCCTCATCCTCGACACGGCCGGGCGACTGCACGTGGACGACGCTCTGATGGAGGAGATCGCCTCCATCCAGCGTCTCGTGAAGCCCCATAATGTCCTGCTGACCTGTGACGCCATGGCGGGCCAGGACGCGGTCCGTTCGGCATCCGTCTTCCACGCCCGTTTGCCCCTCACCGGCATCGTCCTGACCAAGGCGGACGGCGATGCCCGCGGCGGCGCGGTCCTTTCGATGTCCTCCGTGACCGGCATACCCGTCCAATTCGTGGGCGTCAGCGAGAAGATGGACGGATTGGAGCCCTTCCACCCCGACCGGATGGCCTCCCGCATCCTGGGTATGGGCGACATCCTGACCCTCGTCGAAAAGGCCGAGCGGGTGGCGAAAGAGACCGCCCAACGCCGCGAAGAGTCCAAAGGCGGTGCCTTCGATCTGGATACGATGCTGGACCAGCTGAGGCAGGTCCGGAAGATGGGTCCCATGGAGGACCTGCTGGGAATGATCCCGGGTGGGCAAGCGTTGAAGGGAAAACTTCCCCAAGCCACCCCCGACGAGCGCAAAATGAAGCGGATGGAGGCCATCCTTCTCTCGATGACCCCGAAGGAGAGGCGTCACCCCCAGCTTCTCGACGGTTCCCGGAAGAAGCGGATCGCCGCAGGCAGTGGAACGCGTGCCGACGAGGTCAACAACCTCCTGAAGCAGTACGAAATGATGAGGAAACTGATGAGGAACCAGGGAATGATGGCGAAGATGCAGAAGATGATGGGGGGAGGACTTCCGGGCATGCCTCCCGGAGGATTCCCGCCGGGCTTCCCGCGCTCGTGAAAAACGCCTCGCGCCCCCTGGGCGAGAGGGGCTTCACCCTCATGGAACTGCTGATCGTGACCGCGATCATCGGGATCGTGGCCTACGTCTCCATCCTCCAGTATGTGGGGCTGATCGAGAAAACCGCGGAAGGGGCCACGAAGGGAGGCCTGGGGACGCTCCGCACCGCGGCTTCCATTTATTACGGGAACCACGACGGCAACTGGCCGACGACCCTGGACGATACCCCATCGGCCGAATTCAGCCGGTACGTGACCCACCTACCTCTCGTCCAGGCGACGGGCCGATTCGATCCCAACACGCATATGCGCCCTCGGGGCAGGATCGTCAAAGCCGCGGGGTTCCGCGAGGTTCCCCGCGGGCAGAATGTCGGCTGGCTCTATGACAGTTCGACGGGCAACATCTACGTGAACAGCACCCTCAGGGATTCCAAGTCGGTCCCCTATTCCTTCTTCGGATTCGAGTAGAAAAAAGACCGGCCCCTTTCGGGGCCGGTCTTCCGAACGGCTCTTACCTATTGACGGGATCAACCCGCCGATATCCCGCGATCCTGACCAAACCGTCAATCACATACGTAAGCATACGCGGGAATGTTCGAAGAATAGGTCCCGTTACCTGCCGGCATGACCTGCGGAAACGTATCGTAGGTCGGAGAAGTCCCGGAATAATAACGGAGCGACCCGGCGGTCGATCCACCTAAAACCGGCTGTTCCCCGGTGAATATCACAGCAACCCAATAAAGATCGGGAGCCACGTGAACGGCGGGAATAACCACTTTGGTAACCGCACCGATATTCACGACCTGAAAACCCGTCGACTGGCTTAATAGGATTCCCGGAAGCGTGGAAGCCGTATTGGTATACAAGGCCATGCGCACGTTCGTCGCCGTGCTACCGACCATGTTAAACCCCAGTGCGTTGACCGTCGACTCGGCCGAGATCGAAACCGGGAAAGCGTGGATACGATCCGTTGCCTTGACACCTTCGGGTGTCAACACGATCGATATACCACTCGGCATCACCGTACCACAAGGGGTCGGCGAGCTCGTCGCGACCGGAGCCGCCGGCGCAACGGGCGCCTCGTCATCCTTGGAGCAACTGGCCATCAAGACCACAAGGCAAGAAGACAGCAATAGAAACAAACCTGGTTTTTTCATCCCGACACCTTTCATGACAGTATTTCGTCCGACTTCGGACGAGGGGTCAAACCAATCGCAGTATCACCACGATGGTGCTCAGCGACAAGAAGAGTCGGATAATGAAAACAGTAATTCGCTCGAAAACATACCCGAAAGTGTTAATCGTGTACCCTCAAACTATACTCGTCGCAATTTCCTACGACGATCCTTTTTCCGGCGAGGATCCCTCAACGCTTTGTATTGACCCGCCCAGCGCCGGTCGACTTTTCTGCGTTCCGGGTTGTCGCGCCGCTCACGCTTGGGGACATCAGGGCCCCATAACCTCTTGAGCCAACTCCACATCGCCCGCCTCCGTGAATCGAGATGACCCATTATAACCCGTCAGATCAAGCGGTTTTCACGGCCCTGTCCCGCTGACTATCCATGGAATATTCGTGATATCACGCCCTCTAAATAGTGGCACGGATCATGCCGAAAACCGATCCTGCCCCGAACTGAACCACTGAGGTGTAGCATGGCGGATCGCAGGGTTTCCAGGCCGGACCCGACGCTTTTCATTCGATCGGGCCTGTCCTGTGCCGTTGCTCTTCTCGTGCTGATGACGGTCACCAACCTGTCCAGTTGCAGCAAGACGCTGACTTCACCGCGGGTCACGAACGATCCTCTTCCGACTGCCACCTGGACGCCCTGGGTTTCCGCCACCTGCACGAACACCGGTACGGCAACTCCCACCCGAACCAACACTTTCTCCGTCACATCAACCTGCACGGGAACATGGATTTCCACCAACACCCAGTCTCCCTCGCCTTTCCAAACCTTCACTCTCACACCGACCTTTACCGTAACTCCCAGCGCCACTCCGACGCCCACCGAAACGCTTTCCGGGACGCCTGCCCTCCGCCTGATCGGCGCGGTCGGCTTGTATCAGGTCGTCGATTCCGCGGCAGTCTCCCTCTATCCCGCACAGCCGCCCGAAGTCTCCTATGTCCTGCTGACCCTGGACCGAGGCGGCTTGCCGGAGACGGGGGCTTCCGTCACCCTAGCTGATTTGTACACCCTGTATCCCGTTCCCTACCGCGGGACGACCATCAACGGCGGCGTGACCTACGCGGTCTATGGGTTCGACAGCAGCATGACGCCCTTCACCTACGATCCTACTTTTCCCTACGGTATCGGAGTGCATACGGGAACCGAGGAGTTGTTCGCACAGGTCAATGGTGCCGGCGGCATCCAGATCGCCCCGAACGGCTGCTCCGTCTCCTTCATCACCAACGGCGACGAAACTGCTTCCGTCCAGGGTTGGCACTGTCTGGCGGAAAACGGCGACGTCACCTTCGACACCGGGACCGGGCCCCTGACCTCCCCCGTGACCATCCCCGAGAGCACCTGGTGGGACACCTCGGATTGCACGAACATGGTCTCCGCTGAGGTCTCGTCGGACGCCTGGCACAACGACTTCGCGGCAGGCTCCTATTTCAAAAGCGTGGAGCACCGGGAGCAATGGGTCTTCCCGGCCAACCTGCTCATCAATGTCTGGATTGGGGGATATCAGAGCGAAAGCGTCGATCGCTGGCAGGCCGCACTCGACGGCACGGACGCCTTGATCTATCCGCAATATCCCAACCAACCTTCCACCAACTCGTGCGTGTTGGTCCAGGTCGCGAGGTACCAGAACGCCTACCTGGATGCCGTCATCAGCATCTCGGATGGAACGAATACCTATCCCCTTCCCCTCGTGGACGAGAATAGTCTCCCCCGGCTGTTCGAGGACGCCGCCATCTTGTTCGCATGGAGCCCGGGATTGAGCGACCAATACCAGAACCCCCTCTTCATGGCCAACCACGGGCTGGTCAACAACGGCAACCTGCCGGGCGGTTTCACCTACCAGCCCGGTGCGGTTTATACGCTGGACATCCGGACGCCTCTCGGCGATTTCAGCGCCTCCGTGACCGCACCCGGAGGCGCCGTCGCGAGCGACGACGGTTTTTGGGCCTCGTGGCTCCATCCCGCCCAGTTCGGGTGCTGCAACCTGACAGCCGATTACGGCGGAGCCGCACGCGATTTCTGCTACTCCCCGCCCATCTCCTCGCCCGCGCAACCTTTCAACATCGACTCTTACAGCTTCTTTTCGGCGCTCGAGGGGGCCGGCATCAACACCACCCTTCACAATTCCTCGGACATTCCAGGCGCCATTCAGGACAACAATTTCTCACTGTTCTCAAAAATGATCGCATTCGAATACCGTGATCAATTCATTCTTCTCAACGGCACTCCTACACCGACACCTTGAGGCCGTCATCGCCTCCACGCCGCAAATATAGAAAAAGATACTCCGAAGCTACCCCACAACGGGGGCCGAACTCCCTTCGGGCGAAATCGGTCATCTCGCGGTACTGCACCCGCGTGGGGGCGTCCCGCTTCGCCCCCTTGCCCTTGAACCCGAAATGGTCCCTCATGGCCCGATAGACCCAGCGATCCAGCGGGAAAGCCGAGAGATGGTCGAGGGAAAAGAGCAGGATGCAATCCGCGATCTTGGGGCCGATCCCCTCCCGCCGCATCAAGTCCGCCCGGGCCTCATCACAAGACATCGCCTTCAGCCGTTCCCAATCCAACCTCCCCGCTTCCACGTCCCTTGCCAATCGGACGATGTGCTTCGCCCGGGCCAGGTTGTTGTTGGCAAAGCGTCTCAACGCGGCAGGACGAAGTCCCGCCAGGGTTTCGGCGGACGGGAAGGCGTGGTGGAGGGATGCGGGTGCATCGCCCGGAACCCCGGAGATGGGTTCCCCGTACCGGGTGCATAACCCGCCGATGGCCCGCTGAATAACCGAAACGGAAAGACCCTGAGCGTAAAGATAGGAGACGGCACACTCGAAGGGGTCCTGGCGGATCAAACCCATGCCCCGCAAGGCCTTCAGGGACTTGTGCATCAGCGGGTTGGAGCCGAATTCACCCGCCCACTTTCCCAGGTCGTCATCCAACCGGAGGTATCGGAACAGCCATTCCTCATGCGCCTGACCCTCGATCCGATCCAGCGAACAAGACCACTCCAACTGACATCCGTCCTGCTTCAAGCGCCAATAGGCCCCACCCGCCACGCCCTGGAATATCCCGGCGGGATCAGGACCCATCCACCGGAATACCTGACCCGAATTCAGGGTCAGGTCCAGCGAATAGGTCTTTGGCAGGGGGATCGTTCCATTCTTCATACCGAGAGGATATCCGGTCTGCCGCCGAGGAATCCAGACAGGGGGTGTGATAAAGGGATCCTACGGAAATTGTCAGCGCGAGGAGACTGGCAGGTAAGTGACCCTTAGTTTCGTGCAGGCGAAAGGGATCAAGGTCACCGGACGGGCCTCTTCCTCCGTCACCACGGGGCTCGTCGGGGGCGGCTGGGCGTTCCCCAGGGCGTCAAGCCCCCAGGTCTTCACCCGCCGCGCCCTCGCCTGGATCCGCACCGGGGCCGCTTCCCGGCGGAACGGCTGTGAAACGGCCTTCCCCTCCGTGACTTTCATCGAGGACGATGGGGCCTCCCGGTCCAGGACCAAGGCCATGGCCCAGTCCGAGTCGGCCGTGATCTCCCAACTTGTGAATTCCGTCGCCTTCGCGCCCTTCAATTCCTCGTGGGGACCGATGGAGCGCCATCTCTCCTTCACATCCAGGGAAAAGACAAGGGGACCGCGTTCCACAGCCACGGATCGGTTCTCCCACTCCGTGAGCCGCACTTCCATGGGGAACTCCAGGTCGATCCGGTCGCCCGGGCTCCACAGGCGGTCAAGGGTCAGGAACCGGCCGGCCTCGGCCGGAACCGGCTCGGCCCCGTTGAGGATCACCCTCGCGGCCGAACACCAGACGGGGATCCTCAGCGACAGGGGGAACGAGACCGGCGCACCCAATCCCACTTCGATGCTCACCCTTCCCGAGAAGGGATAATCGGTCCTTTCCACGACGGTCACGGGAGTTCCTTCCCCGACCTTCGCGGTCAAGGTGCAGGGTGCGTACATCAGGGCGGCCAAGCCGCCCCTGGGAGCGGCCATGAAAAGGTGCTGGCTCACCCAGGGCCAGGCGTAATGCAGGTTCACGGCGCAACAGGGATACCCCGAGATGCCGCCGGGCGACAGATTGCTTCCATGGTCGGTTTGGAAACCCCGTGCACCCCTTCGAGCATCCACACAGTTGGGTTGGATGTAGTACTGATATCCCCTTCCATCGGGCAGAAGGGCGGCCGGAAGGGCGTTGTACGCGGCCCTCTCCATGCGATCGATCAGGGCCGGATCACCCAGCGCCTCGAAAAGAACGCCCAGCGAATGTAGATATTCCACCGTCGTGCAGAGTTCCGTCCCGTGGAACGCGCTGGTGGGAGCCAGGGGTTCGTCGCCCGCATGGACCCCGTGCGCCTGCCCGTAGAAGCGGTCCAACAGTTCCAGCCCCGCGAAGGCGGCCTTCCGGTGCGATTCCCGGCCACCGAGGATGTAAAGAAGACCCGGAAACTTGACCCCGTGGGCCACATTGACACCATGCCGATGCTCGATGAAGGACCCACCCTCGACGGGATTGCCCGCGGCGAAGAGACGCACCCAATCGAAGGTCTGGCCCTGCAGTTTCCTGGCCAGCTTGATGAAGCGCGGGTCCGGGTCACGGTCATAAAGCCAAAGGAGGGGTTCGATGTTGTCGCCGCCCCGGTAAACACCCCACTCCTTCAGGGGGTCCTTTTCGATTTGGTCCGCCTGGAACAGAAAGTAGCGTTCCATGAAGGGGATGACGCGGGGGTCGCGGGTGGATTCGTAATACCAAGCGAGCGCCTGGCACACGATCATCTTGGGCCACCAGTCCTGCCGCCAAGTCCCGAAGTTGCCGTCCGGTTTCTGGCTCTTCAGGGTCCACTCGATCCATGGCTTCGCCTTGTCCATCATGGCCCCATCGCCGGTCGCGGCCGCCAAAGCCACCAGCCCCCGCCAGTAATAGGGCCCCCGTTCCCAGGCCTCCCCGTCCCCGCCCAGCCATGCGCTTTTCGGGCCCACATCCGGAAAGACCTCGTCGAGATGGGCCGAAAGGCCCTTCGTCTGCAACTGCATCTGCTCGCCCAGCCACCCCCCCGCCCGGATGCTCCCGAAGGGCAGGCGGATGAACGCCCCGGGCATCAAAGGTTCCGGATGGGATGGATAAAGGAAACCGCGATTCACCGGAGACTTCCCGCAAGAAACTAGGATCAGCAGAATGGATAAGAACGGCAGCCATCGGAACGATCGGATCGGACTCATCGATTCCTCCTCGCCCGCATGCGCAGGGCCTCGGGCGAATCCCTCTTGAACACGGCGAAGAAGTCGTCCCAGGCGCCGTTGAAGGCCTCGTAGACATAGGGGCTCTGGATATTCTTGCGCACCATGCGGGCAAGTCCGATCACGGGCTTGAAGATGGGCGAGTAATCGCCGAAAACGGGCACGAAATCGATGGACTTCCGCTCGTAGTCCCGGTCATCCGTGAAGGAGAGGGGATGCCGGGGGTCCGAAAGCGCGCAACTGATGGTGGAATGGATATCGGTCAGGATCAGGTCGCGGATCCCGAGTTGCATCGCCAGATCGGCCATCACGTCCTGCGGCAGGTACATCGTCCACAGGTATCCGAAATGCCCCAACCCGTCCCGGAACAGGTAGGCCCGAGCGAAGTTGTCATGGAATCGCACGAATTTCCTCGATCGGGCATCCGAGCCGGCCACCCCTTCCTCCACGACCATGAAGCGGTTCTGGACGAAAGAGCGGATCCTCGCCGGATCCGGCAAGCGATTACGGGTGGACAAATGCACCTCCCCGTCCTCGTAGACCGCCACCGTGCCCATCTCGGGAGAGGGTTCTTCGTACACGCGGAAATCGTATCCGAAGCCGCCCCGGGCGAAGCGGTCTCCCAGCCATTCCCCCTCGTTGTCGGAACGGTCGAAGGTCCCGTTCAGGATCGCCATCAGGCCTCTGGAAGAAGCGATCTTCTGGTAGTCGGTCCGCTTGCCTGATCGAATGTCGTCCGGCGTTCCCGGGACCCAATCGCCCATTCGATGGTCGGTCCCGCCACGGAAAAGGATCCGCCCGGGATAATAGACGAGTTGGGACTCGGATTCACGGAAGCTCACGATGAAAACGGTGGAGCGCCCGCGGATCGTCCGCGCGTTCCCGGCAATCTTGCGTTTCTGGCTCGGGGAAAGGTGGTCACAAGCCGCAACGTTCTTGAAATACCGGTCGTACAGGGTCTCGATGCCCCGGACATGCCGCGCCGCGAAGACGGCCACTTCCGCCCGGGCTCCGCCGTAGTCCAAAAGAGTCCAATCCTGAAAGGGCATCCGGTCCGGATTGTCCCTCGCGGCGACGTCCCAGTCCACGGGCAGGACGAAGGGCCCCTCCGATCGAATGCCCTCCGCAAAGGGAAACCTCTTACCGATCAGGGCATGGTAGAAACCGGACCCGGAGGCCAGGTAGGCCGCATCCCGAACGGCGCTCTTGCGTCCCGCATCCACGTGGACGGTGGGTGTCGGGTGCATCAACAGGGATGGCGTTGGCGCAGCCGCGACAGATCCTGAGACCGCCAGGAGGGTCAGAAGAATAGGAAATATCCAACACATGAGGGATATTTTATAGGACAGCCATCATCAAAATGGGAGGAATATACCGAACAAACATCACGGCCCCTCACCGGATTCGACTCCCTACGGTCGCCCACCGCAGACCTCCCAACAGCCTCTCCCGTGTTTGCATCCCCCGAGCGGGGGGCAAGCGGGCGAGGGAAACACAAATACTCTCCCTCCCCCGCTAGCGGGGGAGGGACAAAGGGAGAGGGGAGTTAATCCGTTTTATCCAACCGTGTGGGTCTTCACTTCCCCTTGGACATCCCGGTCTCCTGCGCGGATATACAGCGTCCCGCCCGAGACCGTCACTTCCCATGCGTTATCACGTTCCAGTGTCCGCTCCAGGTCCTTCAAGAATTCCGGCGGGAAGGAATGGAACTCGATCTCCGAGAAGCGGTGCACATCCTCCTTGGCCATTTCCCGCAGGTACACCCCAGGGTCCTTGTAGGCGTAGACCTTCACCTTCCCGGCCAACTTGGCCGCCTTGTGGAGGCGTTTGGGGGCCGGGCTCCCCACGTCCAACCAAAGCTTGTACTTCCCCGTCAGGTCCTTCACCTGGATGGCCGGATCATCAGGGCTGTCGATACCCTGCATCATCTCGATGCCCTCTTCCCAATTGAGGAGATAAGCCAGGACGCGGGTGATGAAATAGGGGCCGGCCTCGGAGGAGTGCATGGGAACGCGCAGGTCGAGGTTTTGGAAGACCCCTCGGTCGGAATCCGACAAGGCGATCTTGAAGCGGTAGATGGTGGAAGGAAGGGCCATTTTCGGACTAGACCACTACACCAGCATGATGACGGCGGCGATGCGGCCCGTGGGATGCTTTTCATCAGCTTCCGCACGATGCGAATAGAAATCCCCGATGTTCCCTATGGTACAGAGGTCGGAACGTACGATACCCTCCCGCTTCACGCCGATGTCGATCAGCTGTCTCGCGTTGGCCTCCGGCAGATCCAGCATCCTGTTCCCGCCGAAACCCTCCCTCAGAACCTCCGGGCCCCAGGGGAAATCGGCAAACGCTTCCGAGACCTCGCTCCCCACCTCGTAACAGCAGGGCCCGATCGAGGGACCGAACGCGACCCTCACGTCGGAGGGTTTTGTTCCGTAGAGCTCCTCCATCTTGATCAGCGTCTTCACCGCCACCAGGTCCACCGTTCCCCGCCACCCGGCGTGGGCGATGCCGACGGCCCGCTTGACCGGATCATGGAACAGAACCGGCAAGCAATCGGCCACCTGGATCATGAGGGCAACCTTGGGGGCGCGGGTCACCAGGGCATCGGCCTGACCCAGGTATTCGCCGGGACCCAGGCACTTGCCCCGGTCCTCCCCCTTGGCCTCCAGGACGACGCTCCCGTGGACCTGCTCGACATGGACGAACTGCTCGACCCGGATCCCGATGGCCCGCGCGAAGAGATCACGGTTCTGCCGGACGCGCAACGGATCATCCAGGGTCTTGTACCCGAGGTTCAGCGTTCCGTACATCCCCCGGCTCACGCCGCCCACCCGGGTGGAGAAGGCATGAAGGACCGCGCGGGAGGACGCGAAATCCGGAAGCTGATAATAGGCGACGCCTCCGCGTTTGAGGCGCCGGGTTTTCTCGTTCAGGGCCAGTACCAAGGGACACCTCTCAGGGCGACCTTCTTGCCGGAAAGGTCGCAAGGTTCACAGGGAATTCCAAGACTCCTCATCCGCCCGGTCCTCTCCGCGTCCTTCGCGCCCCCTGCGGATCAAGGGTTCCGGGCACGGCGGGAGTCGAGCGAATCCTCCACCCGGTCGCGATAGGCCAGGATGCCGTCCGCGATGGCCCGCGCCATCCTGGCACGCCACTCGGGATCCCGCAATTTCTTTTCCTCGCTGGGATTGGAGATGAACGCCGTCTCGACGAGGATGCTGGGCATCTGGACCCTGGCCAGCACGTAGAACGGCGCCTGCTCGGTGCGCCGGATCTTCTGGCCCATCCGGTCGCGGATGCGCTTGTCCACCTCCTCGGCCAACGCGAAGCTCCGCTGCCGGTAGGCGACATGCGAGAGATCGTTCAAAAGGAAGTCCATGTAGTTCACGTCCTCGTTCTCGAACCGGGCCGCGATGGACGCCACCTTGTCGGACGCCTTGGAGGAATAGACGTAGACCTCGGATCCCGTGGCATGCCGGTTCCGGTTCGCATTGGCATGGATGGAAACGAAGAGGTCCGCCTCGTGCTTGTTGGCGAAGTCGGTCCTCTGTTTCAGCGAGAGATAGACGTCCTTCTTGCGCGTCATCAGCACGACGAATCCCGGCTCATCGGACAGGTATTCCGCAACCCGCTTGGCGACATCCAGGGTCAGGTTCTTCTCCAGGAACCTTCCGCTGGCCCCCTTCGCTCCACCATCGCGACCACCATGACCCGCGTCGATGACGATCTTCCTGACCCGATAGACGCGATCCCCCGTCGGCGGCGGCAGGATCACCCTTTCCACGCGCTTCGTCGGCATGGGAGTGACGGCCGGGATCCCGGCCAAGCGGTCCGGAGTGGCGGTCGGCTTCTTGCCGGTCGAGGGCGCGGTCTGTTCGCGTTCGAGCGCGGCCAGGATCTCGCGGCGGACATCCTCGGAGTTCACGCCCCCCGCCACGATGACCCTCTCCGAGACCATGTACTGCACGTTCAGGTTGAGAATGAAGCCCAGAATGTCCCGGACCGAGTCGGGCGCGAGTCCCAATTGTCCTGCCACCAGTTCCGCAGGTTCCATGGGGCAGGTCTCCCGCGTCTCGCCGATGAGGAAGAAATCCTGGTGCAGGGCGAACTGGACTTGTCGCTCGCCCTTGGAAAGCGAGACTTTTCCCGTCGCGGGAACGAAAGAGACGCGAATGCCATAGAACCGGGCCACATCCACCAGCGAGACATAGCGGCCGCCCTTGAGGTCCTTGAAAACCTCCGCCTGCCCCTTCTCGTCGCGGTAGGAATACTTGAGGACCAGGGTATCACCTGCCCGGACGGCCCCCGTCGCCAGGACGAACAGGAGCGCGAACAGGAACGCGCGAATCGCCCTGCTGTCGCCCGGATATCCCGATGTCCTCATCGCTTGACGGCTCCCGTCGTTTTGTTCCTCTTCCCCGCTTTCGTCGTTTCCGCCGCGGTGCCGGGATCCGAGGGGATCGGCGCTTCGGCGTCGTCCTCCTTTTCCCCCGCCTTCCTTTCGACGCGGAAATACCAGGAATAGATCCGCAAAACGCCCTGTCGGTCCTTGGCCTTCAGGGTCACCTGATGCCCCCCCTTCTTGAGGGGAAAGCCCATCTCCTTCCGGACGGTGCGTGTGGCGGGATCCCATGTGTGACCCAGGTTTCTCTGGCCGATCTGCAGGACGATGGACCGGGGATCCACATCGTCCAGGATGACCGCCGAAAGCACCGGTTTCTTCGTCCGAACGATGCCGCCATCCGGCGGCGACAGGCGGCTCATGTGAAGCACCTTCGTGTCGAATATCTTCCTGAAAAGGTCGCGTCGCGTGAAATAGGTGATCAGGTGTCGTCTCAGCTTGTAGCGGGATACCGTCCGATCGTTGGGACCCGGGTTGATGGAAAAGGCCATCCGGTAACCCAGGCGCCGCGCCTCCTCGATGACCGGCCCGGTATATACGCCGTAGGGGTACGCGAACGACCTCGGGTAAACGCCGAATTTCTCCTTGAGGAAGAGCCCCGAGTCATGGAGCTCCCGGATGGCCGTTCGCCGGAACGCTCCGCGGTCGAGAAGGGTGCTCTCCTTGGCCAGGTTCAGATGCAGGTGACCATGGGAGCCGATGGCGATCCCGCCTGCCATCATCTCCCGGACTTCGGCATAACGCAGGGACGCGTTCTGACTGGCCAGGAAATCCGTGTAGAGGAACAGGACGGCCGGATAGCCGAATCGCTTCAGGATGGGATACGCATCGGTATGGATGCTCCGGAAACCGTCGTCGAACGTGATGAGGACGGAACGTTCCGGAATGGGCGCTCCCTCGTCCAGGAAGGCCTGCACCTGATCGAGTCGCAGGGGAACGATGCCGTTATCCCGGAGATACCCCATCTGCCACTCGAACTCGGATCGGGAGATCTTGTAGAGGGATTTTTTCCCGGTCGCAGGCTGCTCGCCGAACTGGTGGTAGCAGAGAACGGTGAATACGGCTTCCTCATCCGCCCGGACCGACGTGGCGGGGAACGCCGCAGGTGTTGGAGAGGTGTGGGCGGCGGCCCCCGTCACGGCGTCCCGGGCTGGCTTCTCCACGGAACGCACGGCCGCTGCCGTGGCCCGAGGGGACGCCGCAGGTGTCGGAGAAGCGTGGGCGGCGGCCCCTGCCACGGCAGCGGTCGTGACGCTCCCGATCGCGGAGGAGAGGGGTTCTCCGTTCAGGACCAGGAGCGTCGACAACGCAAGGACACAAACCGCGCGACGGATCGCGCGGCATCGATCCAGGGACATGGGGTCCTGGACCTTCTAGTTCGGCGACGGCTTGCCGGCCAGGCGCCTCCTCAGATAGGCCGGGATCTCGTACTGCCCGCCGCCCAGGATCTCCTCATCCTCGTGGTTGCCGGCGGGAATGGGCGCCGCCTCCATGCGGACCGGAGCGACCTCCGCCCGGGCCTGGGGCTTCGCCGGCTGGAACTTCGGCAGGAACTCCCCAAGGTCCAGCATGCCCTCCACCTTGACTTCCTTCGACTGGGCCGCGAACCCGGTGGCGATGATGGTTACGCGGATGCCGTCGTGCAGGTTCTCGTCGCGCACCATGCCCGGCACGATCTCGGCATCGGGACGCGCGGCCTTCTGGAGGAACCCGCAGATCTGGTTGAACTCGTTGAGCGTGAAGTTGCTGCCGGCGGTCACCTGCACCAGGATGGCGGTGGCCCCGGCGATATCCACGTCCTCGAGCAGCGGGCTGTTGACCGCCTGCTTGACGGCCTTCATGGCCCGGTCATCGCCCGTGCCGTAGCCCGAGCCCATCAGGACCTTGCCCTTGGCCGTGAGAATGCGTTTCACGTCCGCGAAGTCGCGGTTGATGAACCCCTCCGAGTGGATCACGCCCGCGATGCCCTGGATAGCGTGCAGGAGCACCTCGTCGGCCCTGTGGAAGGCCGTGAAGAAGTCGGTATCCTGCTCGACCACCAGGTTGAGCCGCTCGTTCGGGATGATGATGATGGCGTCGACGTTCGGCAGCATCTGGTTGAGCCCGTCCTCCGCCTGCGACTTGCGCACCGGCCCCTCGAACTCGAAGGGACGGGTCACCACGCCCACGGTCAGGATGCCCATCTTCTTGGCCACCTCGGCCACGACCGGCGCGCTCCCGGTGCCGGTGCCGCCGCCCAGGCCCGCCGCCACGAACACCATGTCGGCCCCCTGGAGGGCCTTCTGGATGTCCTCGGTCGACTCGATGGCCGCTTCGCGACCCACGGTCGGGACGCCGCCCGAACCCAGGCCCCGCGTCTTCTCCTTGCCCAGCTGCAGCTTCTTGGCCGCCAGGCTCTTCTTCAGGGACTTGTAATCGGTGTTGGCCGCGATCAGCTCGACGCCTTGCACGCCGGCCGTGACCATGCGGTTCACCGCGTTGCATCCCCCTCCTCCCACGCCCACCACCTTCAGGTGGGCGACGTACTGCTGTACGTCGTTCTCGTCGCTGAACTCGATGCTCATTTTCACTTCCCCCTCTCGTTTTGTACGGCCTACAGCCACAAACTCCCACTCTCACCGCAGAGACACGGAGTTGCAGAGAACGACCTTTTTCGATTTCAACCGAATCCGATCTTCCCTCTGCGTCTCCGCGCCTCTGCGGTCCATCGTTTTCGTGTCTAGAACGACTCCCCGAACCACTGCTTCATCCTTTTCAGGATGCCGTCCATCATGCCGCCGCCCGGCAGGCCGCCTTTGCGGGCCCCCTTGCCGGGTCCGCCCTGCGCCTCGAAACCCATCAGGACAAGTCCGACAGCGGTCGAGTACACCGGGTTGGCCACCACATCGGTGAGCCCGCCCACACGCTTGGGGGATCCCACGCGCACGGGCAACTGCAGGACCTTCTCGGCCAATTCGGCGGCCCCCTCCATGAGGGCGGCGCCGCCCGTGATGACCGCGCCGGCCGGCACCCGGTCCTCGAACCCGTGCTTCTTGAGTTCGACCCCCACCAACTCGTAGATCTCCTCCATGCGGGCCTCGATGATCTCGGCCAGCACGCGGCGCGGCAGGCGCTTGTCCGGCCGACCGCCTACGCCGGGTACCGTGATCTCCTCCTCCTCGCTCACGAGCTTCGCGAGGGCGCATCCGTGCTGCAGTTTGATGGCCTCCGCCTCGGTGTTGGGTGTCCGCAACCCCACCGCCACGTCGGACGTGACCAGCTTCCCGCCGAGGGGAATGATCCCGGTGTGCCAGAGAGCGCCGTTGATGAAGACCGCGATGTCGGCCGTCCCGGCGCCGATATCGACCAGTACGACGCCCAGTTCCTTCTCGTCCTGCGAAAGGATGGCCTCGGCGCTCGCCAAAGGCTGGAGGATGATGTCGGAGACCGTCAAGCCGGCGCGTTCCACGCTGCGCACGATGTTCTGGATGCCGGTCGCGGATCCCGTCACCACGTGGACCTCGGCCTCCAGGCGGACCCCCGACATGCCCACCGGGTTCTTGATGCCGTCCTGCTCGTCCACGATGTATTCCTGGGGTATCGCGTGGATGATCTCGCGGTCCGCCGGGATGGCGATGTTGTGGGCACCCTCGATCACCCGCTGGCGGTCATCCTCGGTGATCTCCCGGTCGCGCCGCGAGACCGCGATGACCCCGCGGCTGTTCAATCCTCGGATATGGCTCCCCGCGATGCCCGCGTAGACGGATTGCACCTCGAGACCGGCCATGCGCTCCGCATCCTGGATGGCCTTCCGGATGGCCGCGACCGTCTGCTCGATGTTCACCACGGCGCCCCGGTTCAGGCCCGTGGAAGGAGTCGTCCCCACGCCCACGACGTGGACCTGCCCCTCGTCATCCTGTTCTCCGATGATGGCGCAGACCTTGGAAGTACCGAGGTCCAGTCCCACCACCACGTCGTTCTTTATTTCCTTGGCCATGACTTCCTCCCCCCTTCTCTTGCCCCATCCCGATCCGCGTCCCCACACCACTGGCGCAGGCGCTTCAGGAATCTCCGGCCCTTCCACAACTTCAGGATCCTCTGGGTCTCCGAATCGCCCTGCATCTCATCCATCCAGTCCCCCGACCCTTTCGGGACCGCGGCCTTTCCTCTTCGCTCAGTCATGCTCCCGAACCTCCCCGGCCGTATGCCAGACCCATCCCGGACCCGGTGGATCCCCGCCCCATTGCCCGGCCCGCGTCCGGAACGCCTGCCTCATTCCCGGACCTTGACGAACACGGAATCCGAGTACCTGAAATCCATGGAGGCGACCCGGCGCCCTTTGCCGCCCAGGTCGCTCAAGACCGCCGCCATCCTCTTCAATTCCGTCTCGGTCACCTGGCGACGGAACCGCGCTTCCACTCCGTCCAGGAAGGTCACGCGCAGCGTCCCCTTTTCCCCGAGATCCACTTCCGAGACGTCGTGAGCCATGTCGGGGTCCATCCTTTCCAGAAAGGCCAGGAACTCCAGCCCCGGCTCCAGGCGGTCGGCCATCCGGGTCGTCCCAACGGCGTCGGGCGGCACATCCAATCCCGAGATCAGCGGAAGATCCTCCTCGGCCAGAGCGGGTGACACCGGCAAGACCCGCCCCCCCCGATCCACACCATAAAGACGCAAACTGTCCAGTAGGGCGACCGGCACGCGCTCCCGGACTGCCACAACCAGGGACCTCGGGAGACGCCTTTCCAGGTACACCCGATCGACCCACCCCAGATCCCGCACCCGCGCCTCCGCGCCCTTGAGATCGAGCTTGTACATGTTCTCGCCCATCGGCAATGCCGCCGCCGCCAGGACCTCCGTCGGATCCAGGTAGCGGGTCCCGGTCACCTTGACCGACGCCAGCTTCAGGCCGGCCGCGTTCTGAAGCGCCTCGGTCACGCGGGCTTTGGCCCAGACGATCGTTCCCGCCAAGGCGACAAAAACCACCGCCTTCAAAGCGGGAGACCACCGGTTCCGGATCCGCGTAGTGCGGAACGAAGCGGTACCTTCCGGACGGGCCTTGCGTGGTGCGGCCGCCTCCGCCGAAGCGCACCCTCCGGCGCGGAAACGGCCCTCGATGCCCCTGCCCGGGCGGTAAAATGAAGGTCCCGGAACCTCCGCCTTCGCGGCCGCCTCTTCCTGCCGGGCGGACCAGACCACGCGATGCTCAAAAGTCGCTCGCGGCGACGACGGCGTTGCCGTCCGTGTGCGCGGAAAAGGGACTGTCCCTTTCTCGGTCAGCGGCACGTTTTTCCCGCGGTAATACAAGTCAGTTCCTTCCGGGCCGGCTTCCTTTGCGCCTCAAGGCCATCCCCACCAGACGCTTCAACAACTGCGGGAAACGGATTCCCGCCGCTCTTGCGGCCTCTGGATACAGGGACGTATCTGTCATGCCGGGGAGCGTGTTCACTTCCAACACTTGCGGCTGGCCGCTCCTCGGAACGATCAGGTCCACGCGGAAGAAATCCCTGCAACCCAATGCCTGGCCTGCCGCCAGGGCGATCCGCCGGGCCCTCCGTGTCACCGAGGCGGGCAGCCTCGCAGGTGTGACATGGATCGACCGGCCGGGCGTGTACTTGGCGTCCAGATCGTAGAACTCGTTCTTGGGGATGATCTCGGTAACGGGCAGCGCCCGATCCCCAAGAACGCCCACGGTGATCTCCCGACCGGGTATGAAACGTTCCACCAACGCCCATCGGCTGTCCCGAAAAGCCGCTCTCAGGGCGGCCCGGAGTTCACGCCGCTTCCGGACGATGGTGACACCGAGCGCCGAACCGGAATCGGCGGGCTTCACCACGCAGGGCAGGGACACCCTCACCTCCGCCTCCCAACGGGCGGAGGGCGTCTCCCGGTCCAGGGCCTGCCAGGGCGCCGTCGGAATGCCCCGCTCCTCGAAGATGAGCTTGGAGAACGCCTTCTGCATCGCCAGGGAGGAGGCCAACGCCCCCGAACCCGGGTAGGGGATGCTCAGGCCGTCCAGGATCGCCTGCAACTGCCCGTCCTCACCGAAAGTCCCGTGGATGATGTTGAACACCGCGTCCAACCGCGCCGCCCGCAGGCGGCGCTTCAAGCGGGCAGGATTCCGGTCCTTGGACGTGACCTCGATCGGTACGATCCTCCATCCCGACGCGCGCAACCCCTCGACGACCTTGCGCCCGGACAACAGGGAAATCGGGCGCTCGCCGCCCCACCCGCCGAACAGCACGCCGATCCTCACGCGCTTCAGTTGTTTCGTCCTCAATCCTTCCGCCCCCCGTCCATTCCTCTTCGCACCTTCACGTCCTTGTGGTGATGCCTCGCCTTTCACCGGAACCACCCTTCCGGCAGGTTCCACCACACGTCGGCGGCCTCCTCATGCTTCCAATCTCCCAGTGGGAGGATCTCGGGCTCCAGCCGGATCCCCCGGGATTCCATGACCCGCCTCTGCCCCTCGCGCATGACAGCCACTACGTCCTGGGCAGTCGCATCCCCCTCGTTGTTGATGAAGTTGGCGTGGACCTCGCTCACCCGGACACCCCCCGCCGCGAAACCCTTCATCCCGGCCTGGTCCAGCAAGGCGCCCGCCGATTCACCCGGCGGGTTCTTGAAAGTCGACCCCGCATTGCGTTTGCCAAGGGGTTGCCGGACCTTCCGGGCATCCCAATACTCCCGAGCCTTCCGCCTCGCCTCGTCCGGTGTCGATTCCGGAAGGGCGAGTACGACACGGGCCAGGAACAAATCGGACCCCTTCAGGGAAGACATGCGATACGCCCAAAGGATCTGCTCCCTTTGGAGCGTCCTCACGTTCCCCTCCCGGTCCACGACCGTCACTTCCGATACCCGGTCCCCAATCCACCCCTGTTTCCCACCCGCGTTGCCGATGACGGCACCCCCCAGGGTGCCGGGAACACCGGCGCAAAATTCGAGACCTCCCAATCCCGCCTCTGCCGCCTTGTGGACCACGGCTGCCAGGGGCGCCCCTGCTCCGGCCGTCACGACGCCTTCCCCGACGCGAACCTCCCTCAATCCCTCGCCGGGTCTCACCACGACACCCTGGAACCCGGCATCAGCGAACAGCACGTTGGACCCGCCCCCCATGAACAGGAGCCGGACGCCGCCCGCAAGGGCCCAGCGGCGAAGGGCCACGACATCGCGTTCGCCTTCGGGTTCGACCAGTGCCGCCGACCTTCCGCCCAGGCGGAAGGTCGTCTCCGGAGCCATGACGTGGTCCGGTTCGATTCGCCCCTTCATCACGTTCCTCAAGGCGTCCAGATCCATGCTCATCCCCTGTGCTTCTCGACGAGATCATGCCCCAGTTTCCAGATGTCCCCGGCTCCCATCACCACCAGGACGTAACGCGGATCCAGGTGCTGTTTCAGGTAATCCAAGAGGGCGGCTTTGTCCTCCACGTAGAGCGCGTGCTTATGACCGTTCTCCCGGAGCGCCTCGAGAAGCGTGCGACCCGTCACGCCGGGGATGGGTTTCTCGCGCGACGGATAGATGGAGGTCACGATGACCTCGTCGGCTTCCGCGAACGCCTTGCCGAACTTGTCGCGCAACAACTGGGTGCGCGAGTAAAGGTGGGGTTGGAAGACGGCCAGCACCTTGCGGGTAGGCCCCGCCAGGGTCCTCGCGGTCCTCAAGGTTTCCTGGACGGCGGTCGGATGGTGTGCATAGTCATCCACCACGGATGCGCCCTTGAAGGAGCCCAGCACCTGGAAGCGCCGCTTCACGCCGCGGAAGCGCGCCAGGGCCCTCGTGATGGTAGCAAAGGGAATGTTGAGTTCGAGGCCCACCGCCACGGCAGCCAAGGCATTCAGCAGGTTGTGGCGCCCCGGAACCCCCAGGCGCAGGGTGCCCAGGCGCCGGCCACCCGCCGTGACCGAGCAGGACACGCCCATCCGGTCGGTGCGCACCCCGCGCGCCCCCAGCCATGCGTCCTTGCCGAGCCCGTAGGTTACGCGTCGCCGCTTGATCTGGGACGCGATGAGACGGACCTGGGGATCGTCCGAACAGAGGATCACGCATCCGTAGAAGGGCACCTTGTTGGCGAATTGAACGAAAGCCTCGCGAACCCGTTCCACCGATCCGTAATAATCGAGATGGTCGTCATCGATGTTGGTGATGATGCTGATCATGGGCGTGAGAAGCAGGAACTCCCCGAACGCCTCGCAGGCCTCGGCCACCATGTAGGCGCTCTTGCCCACCTTGGCGTTGCTCCGCGTCGTTCCCACCTCCCCTCCCACCACAAGCGTGGGGTCGAGCCCCGCCTCGGCCAGCACAAGACCGGCCATGGATGTCGTAGTGGTTTTTCCATGCGTTCCCGAGACGGCGATCCCGAATTTGAGACGCATCAGCTCCCAGAGCATCTCCGTCCGCGGAATGACCGGGATGCCGCGTTTTCGGGCCTCGACGACCTCCGGATTGTCGGAAGGCACGGCTGCGGAGTACACCACCACGTCGGCGCCTGCCACGTTCGCGGCCTTGTGGATGAAGTGGATTCGCGCGCCCTGCCGGACGAGGCGGTCCGTGACATCGCTCTGCTTGAGGTCCGAACCCGAAATCTGGTACCTCATCGACAGCAGGACGGCCGCGATGCCGCTCATGCCGGCTCCCCCGATGCCGATGAGGTGGATCCTGCTCACGTTGCCGAAGGGGCGGGGTTGCTTCCTCATGCGGCCTTCCTCCCTTCCAGTTCATTCCGGATGACGGAGACGATCTCGGCGGCGGCTCCCGGCCGACCAGCACGCTTCGCCGACTCCCGCATGGCCTCGAGGCGGTTCGCGTCCTGCAGGATGGACAGGAGGGCCTCCGCCAACGCCTCGCCTTCCAGGTCTCGCTCGAGGATCGTCACGGCGGCACCGGCCCGTTCGAGGGCCCTGGCATTGGCCTCCTGGTGCGCTCCGGCGTGCGGATAGGGCACCAGGATCGAAGGGATGCCCCGGGCCGTCAGTTCCGCGCAAGTCATGGCTCCCGCGCGGGAAACCACGAGGTCCGAGGCCGCATAGGCCTCATGGATGTTGTTGATGAACTGCCGCATGGCCACCTTCAACGGACATTTCTCCAGCGTGTCGGCTATGGCCTGGTAATCGTTGCGACCGGTCATCAGGATGGCCTGGAGGGGCTGCGTTCCCTCCCCGATGAACCTCAAGGCATCCGCCGCGGCCTGGTTGAGGTGCGTAGCCCCCTGGCTGCCCCCGAAGACAAGCACGGTCGGAACCTCGCCGGACAACCCGAACGCCCGAAGCGCCAGGCCCCGTTCAGCCGCAAGGATCTCCTCCCGGACGGGGATGCCGGTGTACCGCACGCGCTTCTCCGGAAAACGGGAACGGGTTTCCTCGAAACCGATGAAGATGCGACGGGCGAAAAGCGCGGTCGCCTTGGCAGCCAGTCCGGGCATCACGTTGGGTTCCAGGAGGAACACCGGAATGCCCCGAAGGAAGGCCGCCAGGCATGCCGGGAACGAAACGTAACCCCCGGTCGAGAACAGGACCTGTGGCTTGAAGGAAGCCACCAGAGCGTTGGATTGGACCCAGCCTCGCAGGACATCGATCCCAAAGGTGAACCAGCGGAGGGAGAGGCGACGCGGCATGCCCGCGCTGCGGATCCCCGCGAAGGGGATCCCCTGCTCCTTCAGCCACTGTGCTTCGGGTCCGTCCTTCTTGCCCACGAACAGCACCTCCGAATCTGGATCCTTCAGGATCTCCCTCGCCACCGCGATGCCGGGGAACACGTGCCCGCCCGTCCCGCCTCCCGAGACCATGACGCGCATCTCATATCCTCCCGTCGGGTGCCAGCCCCAGGGGCGAGGCGATCTTCACCTGGCGCGAGATGTTGAGCAGGAGCCCCACCCCGACCATCGTGAAGAGAAGCGAACTTCCACCGTAGGAAACCAAAGGAAGGGGGATGCCCTTCGTCGGAAGCAGGCCCGTCGCCACACCGAGGTTGACGAACGCCTGGAACCCCACGAGACCGGTCACGCCCGCAGCCAAGAGGCCGTAGAACAAACCGTCCGTCTTCTCCGAAACGCGGGCGGCCACCGTGAAACCCCTGAGGATGAAAACCGTGAAGAGGAAGACGACGGCCAGGGTCCCCCAGAGACCCAGTTCCTCGCCGATGATG
>CAZGWJ010000029.1:0-29485 GCA_964529445.1 uncultured bacterium | reverse complement strand
ACGGGGAGACGGTGGCGGCGGGGGTCTACGTGATCCAGGCCATGATGCCGCACACCACGCGCATCGCGAAGGTGCTGGTCTTGCACTGACCGGATCCACCACGAAGGCACGAAGACACGAAGATTGATCATTCTGATAACGACCTGATGAGGGCGTCAATCCCGAAGCACAAGCACCGTCCCAAAGGCGCCCACAAGGCGCCTTTTGCATTTGGGTCGCGGTTGTTTCATCGGGAACAAGCGCGAAGGTGCTGGTGCTGCATTAAGGGCCGGACTTTCGCGATGCGCGAGTGAGGAGTTGACGGAAACGGACCCGAGACGTGGGAAACCTCGTTTCCGTCATCCTGAGGGAGTGCGCCAATCGGCGCGGTTACGACCGAAAGGATCTCACGATGTGTGGGCCCCGGGGGATCCCCGGGGCCTTCTGTTTAATGTCGGTATTTGGATTCCCGGTCCTTCAATTCATCATTCCTAATCACTCTTGTCCAAGATAAATACACGGCCAACGCGAAGTCGCCAAGCCGCGAAGTTTATTTGTGGAAAACAATGGAACTTGGGAGCTCCCTCTCCCCCAAGGGGAGAGGGAATATAACACGACACCCATCAGTGCATCTCGGCATCACCCACTCGCCAGGGAGATGTTTCCTAATTCATAATTCCTCATTTTTGTTCCGGCAGCGTCGCTGCCAGAACAAAAACCAGCGGCGCGTTCCAGTTGATGGCGTTCTCGTTGCCCGCGTAGGACGCCTGCTCGTCCACCCAGGCCTTGGCCGGCGGCAATCCCCGGGTCTTGTGCATGGCCGAATCCTGCCGTCCGGCATTGGGCCCGCCCGAGATGAGCCCGGGCCAGGGCAGGGGGTTTTTGTCCCCTCCCGAAGGGCGGTGGTGAGGGTTCTTGAAGAAGTTCGTCCCCACATGCGTCACCCAGGAAACGGCGAACGCGTTGCGGCCCAGCACATAGTGCAGGTTGTCCCAGGCCGCATCCTTCAGGGCGCGGTCGGGGGAGAAACGATCCGCCATGAGCAGGAGGATCGAGTAGTTCAGGGCCACCGAGTTGGAGCCCCAGATGTAGTTCTTCGCGGTCATGCTGTGGTGGTAGCCGTTCTTCGCGTGGCGGGCGATGATCGCGCGGGCGGCCTTCAAGGTGTCGTCCACGATCTCCTTTTTCGTGCCGGGGTCGGCGCCTTTCGCGTCGCAATGGGCGTAGGCCCAGAGGGCCAGGTTCAAAACGGTGGGCCAGGCCTGCGGGTCGTCGTCCTTGATGCGCGGCCGCTTCTTCGGAAGGTTCTCGAGGAAGTAACGGTTGTACTTCGCGTCCCCGGTCGTTCGGAAGAGTTCCGCGGCGGCCCAGAGGATCTCGTCCGAAAGATCACCGTCACCGTAGCCGCCCGTCCTCACGCCTGACGGGTTGCCGAACTTGACATCCGGATGTTCCAGGCACCAGTCGAAGGCCTTCTTGGCGGCTTGCAGGTAGACGTCTGAATCCGCGGCAGAAAAAGGCGCGTAGGCGCGCGCCGCGCAGGCCATCACGGCCGCGAAATCGCCCGTGGCACCCGTGCTCTTGAAGGGCTCCTTGTCCGTACCGATGATGAAGCGCGGTCCCCCGTCGTCCTTCTCCGGCATCGTGAATCCGCCGAACCGCTCGCTGGTGAGCTTGTGCCAGACCCCGCCGTCGTCGTCCTGCATCGTGATCATCCAGTCCAGGTTCCATTTCACCTCGTCCAGGAAGTCGGGCACCTTGTTCCTCGATTCGGGGATGTCCAGGGGGATGGCGGCCAGCCGGTCGCCGTACCATTCCCAGGCCCACAGGAGGGTTCCGGTCGTGATCCCCGAGTTCACGATGTACTTGCCGTAATCGCCCGCGTCGTGCCATCCCCGAAGGGATTTGCGCTTCCCGGTCTTGCCGGAAGAACGATGGAATGCGGCATCCTCCGTGTGGCAGGCCTTGAACTTGTAGCCGGGGAAGCGACGCCCCAGGTCCACGTCGGTGCCGCAGCGCTGGCCGTAGAAGGAGCGCATGGCGAGGTAGTAGGCGTCGCGATACACGTCGTCACCGATGGCGAAGGGGAAACTGCGCTCGCCTCCGGTCTCGAGCACGTAAGTGCCCGCGAGGGTGAGGGGGGAGAAATCGGCCACCTGCACGTCGTCGCCCGAATCCTTGTCATGGAAGGAGGGCGAGAGCTTGCCTTCGTAGGCCGGAGTGCCTGTCTTCGCGTCCAGGACCCGGAAGGTGCCATCGGCCAGGGGCGTGGTGACCACGGCCTTCTTGGAGGCCGTGGGCAGGTATCCCACCTGGTTCGCCTTGATCCCGAGCGAACCTTCCTGGGCGGCCAGGGCGACGGGAACAAGGGACAGGATGAGGAGAAGCGTCTTTTTCATCGGGGGTCCTTTCGGCGTTCGTGGCGGGACAAGGATAGCGCAGGGGTGTTGTCCGGCCAAACAAATGGAAACGCTTTCAGGGATTGGACGGAAAACCGGCTTTCGGGTGTCGGAATCCCAGGTCCCGATCCCTTCATATACAGTCACGGGGTGAAGGCATAGAATAACCGGCTACGTCACTCTTCAAGGAGTTCCCGATGCGCAACTTCCGGCAGGTCTTGTGGATCCTCGCCCTGGCAGTGACCCCCTGGTGCTCCCAGGCCGCCACCCCCGAGCAGCGCGCGGCGTCCCTCCTGGCCCGCATGTCGCTCGATGACAAGATCGGACAGCTTGTCCAATTCAGCTCGTGGGGTTCGCTGAAACCCGAGCAGGTCGATGGTGTCCGGAAGGGCCGGATCGGGTCCCTCCTGAACGTGAAGGGGGCCAAGGCCACCAACGAGGCCCAGCGCCTGGCCGTCGAGGAATCGAAGCTCGGGATCCCGCTTCTCCTGGGGCTCGACGTCATCCACGGCTACAAGACCCTCTTTCCCATCCCCTTGGCCACGTCCTGTTCCTGGGACTTGGATCTCATCGAGCGCTCCGAGGCCGTGGCCGCGAGGGAGGCGGCCGCTGCGGGCGTGCGCTGGACCTTTGCCCCGATGGTGGACATCGCGCGGGACCCGCGTTGGGGCCGCATCGCGGAGGGCGCCGGCGAGGACCCGTACCTGGGATCCCTCGTCGCGGCCGCCCGCGTGCGCGGGTTCCAGGGGAAGGACCTCTCCTCGGTCGAATCGGTGGCGGCCTGCACGAAACACTACGTGGCGTACGGCGCGGCCGAGGCGGGGCGCGAGTACAACAGCACCGACCTGGGCGAATGGACCCTGCGCGAGGTCTACCTTCCCCCGTTCCGCGCCGCGGTGGACGCGGGCTCGCGCTCGATCATGAGCGCCTTCAACGACCTGAACGGGGTGCCGACCTCGGGCAACGTCTTCACGATCCGCCGCATCCTCAAGGGCGAGTGGGCCTTCCGCGGGGTCGTGCTGAGCGATTGGGCCTCCGTCAAGGAGCTCGAGGTGCATGGCTATGCCGAGGACTCGAAGGACGCGGCGCGGCTGGGGATGCTGGCGGGCGTGGACATGGACATGCAGGGCAACGTGTACGGGAAGCACCTGGCGGAGCTCGTGAAGTCGGGGCGCATCGCCTCGGCCCTGGTGGACGATGCCGTGAGAAGGATCCTCCGGCTGAAGTACGAACTGGGCCTCTTCGAACGGCCCACCGTGGACGAGGGGCGCGAGGCGGCCGTGCTCATGGCCCCCGAGCACCTGGCCCTTTCCCTCGAGGCCGCGAGGCGTTCCATCGTCCTGTTGAAGAACGAGAAGGGACTCCTGCCCCTCTCGAAGGACTTGAAACGCATCGCCGTCCTGGGAGAGCTGGCCGAAAGCCAGGACGATCCGATGGGCAGTTGGAGTTGCGAGGGCGAGGCGGGATCGGTCGTCTCCATCCTGAAAGGCGTCCGTGCCAAGTGGCCGAATGCGAAGGTGACGTTCGCGACGGGGGCGGGGCCGCTGCGCCCCGCCGACCCGAAGACCATCGCCTCAGCCGTGAAGGCCGCGAAAGGCGCCGAGACCGTGATCGTCGTGGCGGGGGAGAAGCGGGACATGAGCGGCGAGGCCGCGAGCCGGACCGATCTGGGCCTGCCCGGGGGACAACAGGAACTCCTGAAGGCCCTCCATAAGGAGAGAATCCCCTATGTCCTGGTCCTCATGAACGGGCGGCCCCTCGCCCTGTCCTGGGAGGCGGAGCATGCGCCCGCCATCGTGGAATCCTGGCAATTGGGAACGCGGCACGGCGACGCCGTGGCGGATGTCCTTTCGGGGGATTTCAATCCCGAGGGGCGCCTGACCGCCACTTTCCCGAGGAGCGTGGGGCAGATCCCCCTTTATTACGCCTCCCGGAACACGGGCCGTCCCGGCAACGACCAGAAGTGGTCGTCCCGCTACATCGACAGCCCCAACACCCCCCTGTATCCCTTCGGGTACGGGATGAGTTATACGACGTTCGAATACGAGGGCTTGAAGGTGGCTCCCGATCGGGCGTCCTTGACCGGATCGATCACCGTCACGGCGACCGTTCGGAACAAGGGCGAGCGCGACGGCGTCGAGTGCGTGCAATTGTACGTGCGCGACGTGGCGGGCAGCCGCACGCGCCCCGTGAGGGAATTGAAGGGTTTCAAGAAGGTGACCCTGAAATCCGGGGAGTCAAGGGCCGTCACCTTCCGCCTGACGGCGAAGGACCTGGCGTTCTACGATCCCGCCATGAAACTCGTCACAGAGCCCGGCCTCTTCAAGGTCTGGGTGGCGCCCAACAGCGCGCGCGGTTTGGAAGGGTCGTTTACATTGAAATAGTGAGGAGTTAACAGTTAGGAGTGAGGAGTTGAAAGCTGACAATTCCGAATTTCTAATTGCTCATTTCAAATTGGGCTCCGAAGGAGCCCTTCCGCCTTATTTGACAACGTTTTTCCGGGGTTTTTGCGTTGACGCTTTTTGTCCGCTTGTGACATACTAATGGCCGTTTTCGACCGGCCGCCCGTGGCCAGGTTGAACGTTTCCAACGGGCGTCGAAGCAAGTTCTGGTTGGCTTCTCAAATCCGCGGAGGCATGCGCATGAAAAAGTCGATCCGTTCCATCTGGGTGTTGGCCCTCCTGGTCGCCCTGACGGGCATCCTGACCTGGGGTTTGACGGGTTGCGCCAAGCAGTCTTCCGGCACGAAGATCAAGGTTTCCTCCTGGGGCGACGTCCAGGAGAACGCCATCCTGGTCAAGCTCGTCAAGGATTTCGAGAAGAAGAACCCCGGCATCAAGGTCGACCTTCAGCGTATTCCCTTCGCCGAGTACGTCACCAAGCTCCTGACCCAGATCGCCGCCGGCCTGGCGCCCGACGTCATCTTCGTCGAGGTGGGCAATTTCACGGACCTCTACCTGCGGGATGCCCTGGAGCCCCTGAATCCCTTCATCCAGCAGGACCAGTTGAACCTCGGGCAGTACTATCCCGAGGTCATCGACCGCTTCACCGTGAATGGCCAGACTTATGTCATCCCCCGCGACACCGCGCCCATCTGCTGCATCTACTACAACAAGAAGGCCTTCGACGAAGCCAAGGTTCCTTACCCCTCCGATGATTGGAACTGGTGGCAGTTCCTGGCAGTCGCCCAGAAGCTCGTCAAGAAGGACGCCGCAGGCAAGGTGACCCGCTGGGCCTTCATCGACGACTGGACCATGATCGATCCCTGGATCTACTCGGCCGGTGCCTCATGGGTCGACAACGTCAAGAAGCCCACGAAGTGGACCCTGGCCGCCGATCCCCGCTTCGTCCAGGGCATCCAGTTCCGCGCGAACCTCATGCACAAGTGGAAGGTCATGCCGGCTCCCTCCTCCCTCACGGCCATGGGCGGCATGGGCACCTCGGACCTCTTCATGAACGGGTCCGTGGCCATGTTCCTCTCGGGCATCTGGAAGACCCCGCGATTCCGCGAGATCAAGGACTTCGACTGGGATATCGCGATGTTCCCCAAGGGACCCTCCGGCGTCCGCGCTTTCGCCACGGGCGGGTCGGGCTACGGCATCCTCAAGTCCTCCAAGAACAAGAAGGAGGCGTGGGCCCTCGTGAAGTACATCTCCGGCGAGGAAGGGGCCAAGATGCTGGCCTCCACCGGATTGGCCCAGCCCGCCATCATGTCGGTGGCCAATTCGCCCCTCTTCCTCGACGACCAGAAACCGCGCAACAAGAGGATGCTCATCGACGCGATGCGGTACGTGAAGTATCCTCCGATGTGCAAGAACGCGGCTGAGATCGCCAACGGCATCGTGGTCCCGCAGTTGGACCGTGTGTGGAGCAACACCGCCGACGCCAAGCAGGCGGCGGCCGCCTTGAAGCCCCTGCTGGAGCGCAACCCGCCGATCATCCAGTAGGCGGCGCCGGGCGGGGCGCGGCGGCGTCCTGAAATTTCCGTGAGGAGTCCTTGAGAATGGCACAGGGCATGACACCCTTGAGGCGCAAGGAAGCCGTCAGCGCCTATCTCTTCATCTCGCCTTTCATCATCTGGCTGGTGTTCCTGATGGGGGGTCCGATCCTGGCCGCTCTCTTCCTCTCGTTCTGCAAATGGGACGTCATCACGCCCATCCAGTGGGTGGGACTGCAGAACTTCAAGGAGATGATGGGTTTCGCCGTCGAGAACGGTGTCGTGAAAGCCAACGATCCCCGTTTCTGGAAGGCCCTCTATAACACGGCTTATTTCACCCTCTTCTCGGTTCCTGTCGGGATGGTCCTTTCCGTCATCGTGGCTCTTCTCATGAACCAGAAGGTCAAGGGCATCTCGGTGTTCCGCACCGTGTACTACCTGCCTTCGGTCATGGCCTCGGGTGTCGCCGTGGCGGTCCTCTGGAAGTGGATCTTCAACGCCGATTCGGGACTTCTCAACTATCTCATTTCGGCCCTCACCACGATCCCCATGGCCGATTGTCCGAAATGGCTGGCCAGCGAGACATGGTCCAAACCGGCTCTCATCATCATGGGGCTGTGGAGCGTTGGCGGCGGCATGATCATCTACCTGGCGGGTTTGCAGGGAATACCGGTGACCCTCTACGAGGCTTCCGAGATCGACGGGGCCAGCAAGTGGCAGCAGTTCTGGCACGTGACCCTGCCCTCCCTCTCGCCGGTCATCTTCTTCAACCTGATCATCTCGATCGTCAGCTCCTTCCAGATCTTCAACCAGGTGTACGTCATCACCGACGGGTTGGGCGGCCCCGCCGACTCCACCCTGGTCATGGTGCTCTACATCTACCAGAAGGCCTTCAAGTACTTCCAATACGGGTACGCTTCGGCGCTCGCCTGGGTGCTTTTCGTGGTGATCATGCTGGCAACCTGGCTGCAGTTCAAGTACTCGAAGTGGGTGTACTACGAGGGTGAACTCAAGAAATAACGGAGCGACAAGGGCATGAGCGACATCAACGCCGGAACGCAGACGGGGTCCTACTGGGCCTCGAAGAGCCGCCAGGAGAGGACGACGAACACCATCGTCCTGATCGTCCTCACCCTGGGCGCCATCACCATGATGGCACCCCTGTTGTGGATGCTCTCCACCTCCCTGAAGACGCCCACCGAGGTCTTCGCCATCCCCCCGATCTGGGTCCCGAGCCCTGCCCAGTGGGGCAACTACGGAACGGCGTGGAGGGTTTCCGACATCTTCGCGGCGGAGACCTGGAGCTTCCTCTGGATGGAGTTCGAAGGGGTTACCTTCACCACCTACACCATCAACACCCTCATCATCACCGTGTTCGGCGCGATCGGCGTCGTGCTCTCGTCGTCCCTCGTGGCTTTCGCCTTCGCCCGCCTCAGGTTCCCGGGGCGCGATGTCCTGTTCCTGCTCTGCATCTCGACCATGATGGTCCCGAGCCAGGTCACCATGATCCCCACCTTCATCCTCTTCAAGAACCTGGGCTGGTACGACACCTTCTACCCCCTCATCGTGCCGGCCTGGTTCGGGGGCGGCGCCTTCAACATCTTCCTCATGCGCCAATTCTTCATGTCCATTCCCTACGACATGGACGAGGCCGCCAAGATCGACGGATGCTCCAACCTGGGTCTCTTCTGGAACATCCTCCTTCCGCTCTGCAAGCCGGCCCTGGCCACCATCGGCGTCTTCTCCTTCGTGTACAACTGGAACGACTTCATGAATCCCCTCATCTACCTGGATTCCAACAGCAAGAAGACCCTGGCCCTGGGCTTGACGAACTTCGTGTCCCTGTACGGTCAGGATTACCATCTGTTGATGGCCGCCTCGCTCATCATCATGCTCCCCATCATCATCATCTTCCTCTTCGGCCAGAAACAATTCATCCAGGGTATCGCGACCACGGGCTTGAAATAGGCCCGCGGGAGGGAATGACTCGCCCCGGCTCGTTCGAGCCGGGGCTTTCGTTTGTCCCGTGAGACGCGACTTCAGTTCGAAGCCACCGGGCGGACCTTCGGTCCACTAGGGGCAGGTCCTGAAGGCGGGAAGAAACCAAGGGGCCGTTGATCCACGAGGGATGACCCCAGCGAGACGGATCGTCGAAGATCGAGAAAAAACCGGAGGATCGAACATGGCAAGCCGCATACCCGCAGGTGAGAGGTTTTACTTCACGTCCGAGTCGGTGACCGAAGGCCATCCCGACAAGGTGGCGGACCAGGTCTCCGACGCCATCCTGGACGCCTGCATCGCGCAGGATCCGTTCAGCCGCGTGGCTTGCGAGACCCTTTTGACCTGCAACTGGGTAGTCGTGGCCGGCGAGATCACCACCCAGGCCTCGGTCAACTTCGCCCAGGTCGTGCGCGATACCGTCCGCCAGATCGGTTACACGGACGCCAAGAAGGGCCTGGACGCCGACACGGCGGGAGTCTCGGTGGCCATCAACCGCCAGTCCCCCGACATCGCCATGGGTGTGGATACGGGAGGTGCCGGGGACCAGGGCATGATGTTCGGGTTCGCCTGCCGCGAGACCCCCGAATTGATGCCCCTTCCCATCCAACTGGCCCAGCGCCTCGTGCTGAAGCTGGCGCAGGTCCGCAAGTCGAAGCGCATCAAGTACCTGCGTCCCGACGGGAAGAGCCAGGTGACGGTCGAGTACATCAACGGGAAGCCCGCCCGAGTGGACGCCGTCGTCATTTCGACCCAGCACGATCCCATGCCCCACTCGAAGATCGAGGCCGATGTCACGCGCGAGGTCATCCGGAAGGTCATCCCCGCGAACCTCATCGACAGGAAGACCAAGATCTTCGTGAATCCGACGGGCAATTTCGTGATCGGCGGGCCCCTGGGCGACACGGGTCTCACCGGACGCAAGATCATCGTGGACACCTATGGCGGCTATGGTCGACACGGCGGCGGTGCCTTTTCGGGCAAGGACCCCTCGAAGGTGGACCGCTCGGCGGCCTATGCGGCGCGTTGGGTGGCCAAGAACATCGTGGCCGCGGGTCTGGCCGACAAGTGCGAAGTCCAAATCTCTTACGCCATCGGCGTGGCCCAGCCCACCAGCGTCCTGGTGCACACGTTCGGCACCGGCCGCATCCCCGAGGAGCGCATCACGCAACTGGTGCGCCGCTTCTTCGACCTGACGCCCCGCGGCATCATGAAGGCCCTGAACCTGCGCCGTCCCATCTACCGGAAGACGGCCGCCTACGGCCACTTCGGGCGCGCGGGGAAGGAATTCACCTGGGAGAGCACGAAGATGGCCGCGAAGCTCAAGAAGGCCGCCAAGCTCTGAAGATGGGTCGGCCACCAAGACACCAAGCCACAAAGGGATGGGGAGCGATAATGGGCAACATCGAACCCATCGATCCCCGACTGGATGAGGTGGCGTCTAAGGTCGTCGACGCGGCGTTCAAGGTCCATACCACTCTGGGCCCCGGACTGTTGGAACAGATCTATGAAGCCAGTCTCGCCAAGGAACTGACGAACCGTGGCTTGAGAGTCATGCGACAGGTTGAGGTCCCCGTGGTCTACGACGGCGAGGACTTGGGAATCGGTCTGCGGTTGGACATGTTGGTCGAGGACGGTTTGATCATCGAGATCAAGGCCGTCGAGAATGCCCAACCGGTCTATCTGGCCCAGCTGTTGACATACTTGAAGTTGACGGGACACCGTTTGGGCCTGCTCATCAACTTCAATGTCCGATACATCAAAGACGGTGTTCAGCGAGTAGTGCTGTGATCAGGATTACCCATCGCCGTTTCATCGGATGATCAAGGGCTTTTCTTGGTGCCTTGGTGTCTTGGTGGCGGAATTACGGAGGTTACCATGAAGTATCACGTGAAGGACTTGAAGCTGGCGGCCAAGGGCAAGGACCGCATCGAGTGGGCGGAGAGGTTCATGCCCGTCCTGCGGCTCATCCGGGCGCGTTTCGCCAAGGAGACGCCGCTGAAGGGCGTGCGCATGGGCGCCTGCCTCCACATCACCACGGAGACGGCCAACCTGCTCGTGACCCTGAAGGCGGGCGGGGCCGACGTGTCGGCCTGCGCCTCGAACCCCCTGTCCACGCAGGACGACGTGGCGGCGGCCCTGGTGAAGGTGTACGGGATCCCGACCTACTCGATCAAGGGCGAGGACCACAAGACGTACTACCGGCACCTGAACGCCGTCCTGGACCGCCACCCGAACATCACCATGGACGACGGGGCCGACCTGGTGTCCCAACTCCATTCCTCCCGTTCGGCGCAGGCCTGGGAGGTCCTGGGTTCCACCGAGGAGACCACCACCGGCGTCATCCGCCTGAAGGCCATGGAGAAGGACGGGGTGCTCAAGTTCCCGGTCGTGGCCGTGAACGACGCCAAGACCAAGCATTTCTTCGACAACCGCTACGGGACGGGTCAGTCCACCATGGACGGCATCCTGCGCGCCACCAACATGCTGGTGGCGGGTGCGACGGTTGTCATCTCCGGATACGGCTGGTGCGGGAGGGGCGTGGCGATGCGAGCCAAGGGCATGGGCGCCCGAGTCATCGTTTGCGAGGTGGATGCGCTCAAGGCCATCGAAGCCGCCATGGATGGCTACGACGTCATGCCCATCGCGAAGGCCGCCCCCCTGGGCGACCTCTTCGTGACGCTCACCGGTGACATCCATGTCATCCGTCCCGAGCATTTCAAGCGCATGAAGGACGGGGCGATCGTGGCCAACTCGGGCCATTTCAACGTCGAACTGGACCTGGAGGGCCTCGCGAAGATCACGCGCCGCCGCCGGATGGTCCGGGACTTCACCGAGGAGTACGCGCTCCGGAACGGAAAGAGGATCTACATCCTGGGCGAGGGACGCCTCATCAACCTGGCGGCCGCGGAGGGCCACCCGGCCATGGTCATGGACATGAGCTTCGCCAACCAGGCGCTCGGCGCCGAATTCATGGTGAAGAACGGCAAGAACCTGGAGCGCAAGGTGTACTCGATCCCCGAGGACATCGACCAGGAGATCGCGCGCCTGAAACTGAAGTCGATGGGGCGTGACATCGACGTCCTCACCGCGGAGCAGAAGAAGTACCTGGCTTCCTGGGAGATGGGGACGTAAGGCCAGGATCCACCACGAAGGCGCGAAGAATCGAAGGGGACTTCAAGGCAGGATTCGTAAAGGCTGTAACAAAAAGGCACTTCTTCGCGACTTCGTGGTGAAATTCAGGAAATAGGCCGCTCCCCGGAGGGGAACGGCCTTTTTTTATGGACAGGGTGACGCGGCGGCGAAAGATCGGCTCCTTTCGACCCGAAACCACGCTCTTGCGATAGGATGGGGACGATCGCCCGGGAACGGGCGGCATCCCCGAGAAGGACATTACCAAGGAACCCATGCGAAAGAGAACGGCCTCCCCGAGCAGCATCAGCCGGAAATTCAGGGCCCACCTGGAGGAGATCCTGCGCATCCTCCCGGACGCCACGTTCGCCATCGACCTGAGGGGCACGGTCATCGCCTGGAATCCCGCCATCGAGCGGATGACAGGCGTCTCACACGCCGACATGGTCGGGCGGGGCGACTACGAATACGCCCTGCCTTTCTACGGGAAACGCGAGCCCATCATGATCGACCTGGTGCTCGGGGGCAGGCGGGACCACGAGAAGCGGTACCGGTTCGTGCGCCGGGAGGGCTCCGTCCTGGTGAGCGAGATCGAGGTGCCGCAGTTGCGGGGCAAGCGGGCCTTCCTGAGGGTCCGGGCCTGCGCGATCCGGAATTCGCAGGGACGCATCGTCGGCGCGATCGAGACGATCCGGGATGTCATCGATTTCAAGCGCACCGAGGAGGAGCTCCGGCGGGCACAGGACCTTCTCACCCGGCAGAAGACGGCCCTGGAGCAGAGGAACTTCGATTTGCGGGACATCCTGTCCCAGGTCGAGAACGAGAAAAAGCGAATGCAGGAGCAGATCCGCGGCAACGTCGAGACGCTCCTCCTGCCGATCCTCGATAAGCTTGAATTGAAGGGGGGAGGCGGAGGATACGTGGCCATCCTGCGCGATGGGCTCGCGAATCTCGTTTCCCCCTTTGGCCGCAGGATCTCCGACCGGCGCTACCGGTTGACCTCGAGGGAGATCGAGATCTGCAACCTGATCAAGAACGGGATGACCGGCAAGGAGATCTCCCGTCTCCTGGGGCTCTCGTTCCAGACCGTTGAAATGCACCGCAAGAATATCCGCCGTAAATTGGGGATCGCCCATCAGGACGTGAATATGGAGACGTTCCTCAAGGAACTCTGAGGAGCCCCGCCACGGGCGATGGGCCTGTTCATCCCGCGTCATCTCTCCTCTTCTTGACCGTCTAGCGATATACCGATCTGTTCCGATGTCCTGTTCATCGGGTATGTTTCATACCCGTTCTCTTCCCGAAGTGCCCCCGTTGTGAAAACCGCAAATCGGAAGATGATTCCTGTTGTGAAGGCGTTCACGACAAAAAGGCTTTTATGTGAACGTCGGTCTTAATAAGCGACCGGAAAAGCCCATGGGACCGAATCGAAACGCCGTCACCCGACTGATGCAGTACAAGAACGCCCTGGACCGGCTGAAATCCATGGGTTTCCAGAGGGTTTTCTCGGACAACCTGGCGGACGGGGTCGGCGTGACCGCCTCCCAGGTCCGGAGGGACTTCGTGTCCTTCGGTTTCTCGGGGAACCGCCGCGGCGGCTACAACATCGACGAACTGACCCGGAAGATCCACGAACTGCTGGGCAAGGACCGGGACCAGAGGGTGGTCATCGCGGGGATGGGGAACATCGGTCAGGCCCTGACGAACTACAAGCAGTTCCTGAAGGACGGGATCCGGATCGTGGCGGGGTTCGACCAGGATCCCCGCAAGCAGAACGCCCTGGGGGAGATCCCGGTCTATCCCATCGAGCAACTGCCCGAATACGCCCGGGAACATGACATCCGCATCGGGATCATCTCCGTCCCGGAGCAGGCCGCCCAGAAGGTGCTGGACCTGATGCTGACCAGCCCGATCAAGGGGGTCCTGAACTTCTCGCCGATCCGCCTGCAGGCGCACCGCGAATGCCTGGTCCACAACGTGGACATCGGCCAGGAAATCGGGACGGTCATCTACTACGTGAACGCGAGAAACCGACAGGTGAACCATGAGAAAGAATAAGCTCAAGCACATCATGCTGCTCCAGCGTTCCTACATCATCCTTTTCCTGGCCGCCTGCATGGGCATCTCCGGGTATTTCATCATCCAGGAATACATCGTGGGGCAGGCGCAGAAGCAGGTCGAGAACGACCTGCGCATCGTGCGCTCGATGGTCCGTAATCAATTGAAGGGCATGGGTCTCGTCATCGACGGATTGAGCGGGCCGGGCGACCTGAAGACCGTCCAGCGGCATCTCGGTCTGGATTACCTGCGCGTGATCCCGGCGTCCGAGGCCGCCCGGCATCCGGGCGCGATCGTCCGGGAGGCCGTCCGGGCGGGGAGGTCGGTGGGTGCCACGCGAGTGATGGGCGCTGCCGAGTTGAATTCGCTGTCCGGAAGGGCCGGCGAAACCTACGCTCTCCCGGTGCTGGAAACACCCCGGGCTCGCCCCGGATCCCGGAAGGTTCTGGAGGACGTGTTGACGATGGAATATGCGCGTCCCCTGGCGGACAAGGAAGGGAACGTCCGGTCGGTCGTCTACGGCGGTAAGATCCTCAATCGCAACGAGATCCTTATCGACGAAATTGTCCGTGTGGTGTTCGGGAACGGGACGCCGGACCCCGCCTCACGGGGGACGGTGACGCTCTTCCAGGACGACGTGAGGATCGCAACGAACGCCCTGGATCCGCAGGGCCGCCGGGCCGTCGGAACGCGGGTCTCGGAGGAGGTCTATCACCGGGTCGTCGAGCAGGGGGGGAGCTGGTACGACCGCGCCTTCGTCGTGAAGAGCTGGTACATCACGGCCTACGAGCCGATCCGGGACCTTGAGGATCGCATCGTCGGCATCCTCTACGTCGGCATCCCGGAGGCCCCTTTCCTGCAGATGGGACGCGACATCTTCCTGCTTTTCATCGTCATCCTGGTCCTGACCTCGCTCGTGACGGGATCGCTCTCGATGCTGCTCGCCCAGAGGATCCACGGTCCCCTGGCGAAGGTGGCACACCTGACCCGGGAAATTTCCGAGGGCAAATGGGACAGCCGGGTGGACGAGCAGACCGGGATCCTGGAACTCAACGAATTGATCGAATCGTTCCACGTCATGGCGAGCCGACTGGAACAGCGGGAGGCGAGCCTGGCAGAGTCCGGCAAGCGGATGGAGGCCTTGAACAAGGATTATCTCGAGATGGTGGGGTTCGTGTCCCATGAACTGAAGGGGATTCTCTCCTCCATCGTCCTCAACACCTACTTGTTGTCCCAGAAGGTTTTGGGGGACCTGAACCCGAAGCAGGAGACCACGCTTCGCTCAATGGCCAAGAACCTCGATTACCTGGCCGCTACCGTCCGGAATTTCCTGAACCTGAGCCGCATCGAGAAGGGCGAACTCAAGACGAATCCCCGGAGAGTGATGCTGAAGGCCGACATCCTGAAGGACGCTTACGAGGCCTTCGGGGACCAGGCCAAGGAGAAGGGCATGAGCCTCGTGGACGGCGTGCCGGCCGACCTGCCGGTGACCACCGATCCCGAACTCATGACGATCGTGGTGAATAACCTGATGAGCAACGCCGTGAAGTACGGCGAGAACGGCGGGAAGGTCAGCGTGACCGCCTCACGGGTGCCGGAGGGCATCCGCGTCGAGGTCTATAACGACGGCCGTCCGATCGAGCCCGGTGATTTGGGCAAGCTGTTCAGGAAGTTCTCGCGCCTCCTGTACCGGGACATGGAGAAGGTCAAGGGCACGGGAGTGGGCCTCTACATCACCCGCGAGATCGTCGAGCGGTTGGGGGGGCGGATCTGGGTCGAGACCCGCGAGAAGGGCAACAGTTTCATTTTCCTCATTCCCGCAGGGGAATGACCGGAAGGGCAAGCCATGCAAAACAGGATACTCATCATCGATGACGACAAGGATTTCGCCGAGGCCATCGGAATGCTGTTGGAGGCGCACCACTACAGCGTGAGCCACGCCTCGAACGGTTTGGAGGGTTTCCAGCGCGCCAAGGACGAGTCGCCGGACCTTATCCTCATGGACATGATCATGACCTACAAGACGGAAGGCGCGGAGACGGCCAAGGCGCTGGCGTCCGACGCGGCCGTCCGCTGCATCCCCATCATCATGATCACCGGGGCCCGCAAGGAGATCAACCTGCCCTTCGAGCTCAAGCCGGACGAGAAGGTCCTGCCGGTGAAGGCGGTGCTGGAGAAGCCGGTGAACCCGGAAGCCCTGCTGAAGGCCGTCAAGACCTACATCCTCAAGAACGGCGAGGAGCACCGCGAGCTGATCGAGGGGATCACGAGGATCGTCGGCCCCTGGAAGGGCCGCCCGGGCAACCTCATCATGATCCTCCACGCGATCCAGAACCGGTACGGGTACGTTCCTCGCGAGGTCTCGTTCGAGCTCTCGCGGATCCTGGATCTCCCGCTGGCGCGCATCTACGAAGTCATCACGTTCTACAACTACTTCAAGCTCGACCCGCCCGGCAAGCACACCATCTCCGTCTGCATGGGCACGGCCTGCTACCTCAAGGGCGCGCCCCAGGTGATCGACGAGTTGAAGGAGATCCTCAACGTCGAAGAGGGACAGACCACCCCGGACCGGCAGTTCCACCTGCAGGTCGTCCGCTGCCTGGGATGCTGCGGCCTGGCGCCGGTCATGATGATCGACGACAAGATCTACGGAAAGCTGAAGAAGGAGCAGGTGATGGGGATCCTCTCCCAATATTCCCAGGCGGAACCCGCCGCCCAGGAGGCTTGAACGATGGCGAAACTGACGCCGCAGAAGCTCGACGAGATGAGGAACCGCAAGGGGCGCGCCCGCCGCGACTGGATCCGGGTGGGATTGAGCACCTGCGGGATCGCCGCAGGTGCCGCGGAAGTCTATGAGAGGCTCCGGGCGGAGAAGGAGAAACGCGGGCTCGAGATCGACATCGAGCGCTGCGGTTGCGCGGGCCAGTGCTACGCGGAGCCCCTGGTGGAGGTCTGCGTCGAGGGGACGCCGCGGGTCGTCTACGGACGCATCGGGGTCGACCAGGTGCTGGAGATCCTCGACACCCACGTGCTGGGGAAGCGGCTGCTGAACGACGCCATCTACCAAGTGAAGGCGGACTGAACCATGGGAACCAAATTCGCGAAGACCCTGCTCGTCCTGGACACGGAATCCCCCGAGGGGACGCGCCGTTTCTACGACCTCTTCAAGGCGGCAGTCGCTCAGGAAGGACTGGAGGACAAGGTCCAGGTCGTCCGGCCCGCTGAGATCGGCGTCTATCGCCAGGGCGTGGTGGTGCGGGTGATCCCCGACCGGCTGACCTACGCTCATGTCACGGAGGAGGACGTCCCGAAGATCGTCGAGTCGACCCTCAAATGGGGCAAGCCGGTCGCGTCGCGCGAGGTCCGCGCGGAGGACAAGCAGGTGCGGATCGTCCTGCGCAACTGCGGCGTCGTCGATCCCGAACGCATCGAGGACTACGTCCAGCTGGACGGCTACCAGGGCATCAAGAAGATCCTGTTGGCGGGGGATCCCGAGGCGGTCATCCGGGAGCTCAAGACCAGCGGCCTGAGGGGCCGGGGCGGCGGTGGCTACCCGACCTGGATGAAGCTCCATTTCGCCCGCGGCATCCGCGCCGACCAGAAATTCGTGATCTGCAACGGGGACGAGGGGGATCCCGGAGCCTACATGGACCGAAGCGTCCTGGAGGGCGACCCCCACTCGGTGCTGGAAGGCATGATGATCGCCGGCTACGCCATCGGAGCGACGAAGGGCTACCTCTACATCCGGGCCGAGTATCCCCTGGCCATCCAACGGGTGCAGAAGGCCATCGACCAGGCCCGCGAACTGGGACTGCTGGGACAGGACATTCTCGGGACGGGTTTCGATTTCGACCTGGAGATCCGCCTGGGCGCGGGGGCCTTCGTGTGCGGCGAGGAGACGGCGTTGATCGCCTCGATCGAGGGGCGCCGGGGCACCCCGCGGCCGCGGCCGCCCTACCCTTCGGTCAAGGGCCTCTGGGGGAAACCGACCGTCATCAACAACGTGGAGACCCTGGCCAACATCCCCGCGATCTTCCTGAAGGGCGGAGCCTGGTTCGCGGGCATCGGCAGCGAGACCTCCAAAGGCACCAAGGTCTTCGCCCTGACGGGCAAGGTCAAGAACTCGGGGTTGATCGAGGTTCCGATGGGCATCACCCTGCGCGAGATCATCGATGACATCGGCGGGGGCGTCCTCGAGAACAAGGGACTCAAAGCCATCCAGACGGGCGGTCCCTCGGGGGGCGTGATCCCGAGCCAGTATTTCGACACGCCGGTGGACTACGAGAACCTGCAGAAGCTGGGGTCGATCATGGGTTCCGGCGGCATGATCGTGATGGATGAGGACGACTGCATGGTGGACATCGCCAAGTTCTACCTGCGGTTCTGCGTGGACGAGTCCTGCGGCAAGTGCGCGCCCTGCCGGATCGGGGGCGTCCAGCTGTTAAACATCCTGGAGAAGATCTCCGAGGGCCGCGCCTACGAGCGGGATCTCGACCATCTCCGGCGCATCTCCCACGCCATGCAGAAGGCCTCCCTCTGCGGCCTGGGCCAGACCGCCGCGAACCCGGTGCTCTCGACCCTGCGCTTCTTCGAGGAGGAGTACCGGCGGCACGTCATCGACAAGAAGTGCGCGTCGGGCAAGTGCCGCCACCTGCGCCGCTATGCCATCGTGCTCGAGAAGTGCAAGAAATGCGGATTGTGCCTGCGCAACTGCCCGGTGAAGGCGATCAGCGGCGACCGGGAGAAGGGCTACGTGATCGACGAGAAGCTCTGCACCCGCTGCGGGCAATGCGTGGAAACGTGCAAGTTCAAGGCCGTCATCCAGGTCAACTGAGGAACGGGAAGAAACCAAGGGGAATCGACATGATCAAAGCCACGATCAACAACACCGCAGTGGAGTGTCCGGAAGGGACGAGCATCCTGGACGCCGCGAGGGCGGTGCAGGTCAAGATCCCGACCCTTTGCAAGCATCCCGATGTGACGGCTTCGGCCGCCTGCGGGATCTGCGTGGTCCGGATCAAGGGCTCGAACAAGCTGTTGCGGGCCTGCTGCACGCCGCTCGAACAGGGCATGGACATCGTGACCCACGATCCGGAGATCATCGAGATCCGGCGGACCGTCATCGAGCTGATCCTGTCCAACCACCCGAACGAGTGCCTGCACTGCGCCCGCAGCGGCAACTGCGAACTGCAGTCGCTGATCGCGGATTTCGGGATCCGCCAGGAGAGCTTCGACAAGCTGGCGAAGGACCTGCCGGTGGACGACTCGACCGGCTCGATGGTGCTGGAACCGGCTAAATGCATCAAATGCGGGCGTTGCGTCGAGATCTGCCAGGAGACCCAGGGCGTCTGGGCCCTCTCCTTCCTGGAACGGGGGGTGAATACGCGCATCTCGGCGGCCGGGGACATCCTGCTGGGCGATTCGCCCTGCGTGCGCTGCGGACAATGCTCGGCGCATTGCCCGACCGGCGCCATCTTCGAGAAGGACGAGACAGCCCGGGTCTGGAGCGCCCTTCGGGAAACGGACCGCTACTGCATGGTCCAGATCGCCCCGGCCGTCCGGGTGGCGATCGGGGAGGGTTTCGGGCTGGAGCCGGGCGTGAACCTCACGAAGAAGCTCTACGCCATCCTGCGGCGCCTGGGATTCCACGCGGTCTTCGACACGAACTTCGCCGCCGACGTGACGATCATGGAGGAGGCCTCGGAGTTCGTCGAGAGGTTCGTGCACCGGAAGGGCCCCTTGCCCCTCATCACGACCTGCTGTCCGTCATGGGTGGATTACATGGAGAAGTTCCACGCCGACATGGTCGAGCATTTCTCGTCGGCGAAGTCACCGCAGGCGATGATGGGCGCCCTGGCCAAGACCTACTACGCCCGGAAGATGGGGATGGACCCGGCCCGGATGTTCATGGTCTCGGTCATGCCCTGCACGGCCAAGAAGTTCGAGATCCAGCGCAGTTCGGACATGTACGCGTCGGGGTACCCGGATACGGACGTCGTGTTGACGACCCGCGAATTGATCCGCATGATCAAGCAGGCCGGCATCGATTTCCACAACGTGCCGGAGGAGGATTGCGACCACCTCATGGGCGATTATTCCGGGGCCGGCGTCATCTTCGGGGCGACCGGCGGCGTGATGGAGGCGGCGCTGAGGACGGCGCACCACCTCATCACGAACGGGAAGCTGAAGGAGGTGGCGTTCAGGAGCGTGCGCGGGCTGTCGGGGGTCAAGGAGACCTCGGTGGACATCCAGGGAACCCAGGTGCGCATCGCCATCGCCCACGGCCTGGGTAACGTGAATACCGTCATCCGCAAGGTGCGCGAGGCCAAGGAGAAGGGGGAAGATCTCCCCTACCACTTCATCGAGGTGATGGCCTGCCCCGGCGGATGCATCGGCGGGGGTGGTCAGCCCTACGGGGTCACGGACGAGGTCCGCCTCGCCCGTGCCCGGGGGCTCTACGAGGACGACGAGAGCCGTACGATCCGTTACAGTCACGAAAACCCGCAGGTGGTGGCCCTCTACCGGGACTTTCTCGAGAAGCCCCTGAGCCCGAAGGCGCACCATCTGTTGCATACCAAGTACGTGCCGAAGCCGGAATACGCCAAATAACAGAACAAGGAGGTGGGCCGTGAGCAAGACCATTCTGATGGTGGACGACGACCTCGACTATCTCGAGGCCATGAAAGCCCTGCTCGAGAGCAACGGATACCGGGTCGTTACCGAGTCGAACGGGCAGAGGGGCTTCGACGCGATGCGGCAGCAGAAGCCCGACCTCCTGCTGCTGGACGTGATGATGCCCAACTCGGACGGATTCGACATCGCGCGGGCCCTGCATTCGGACGAGGAACTGAAAAAGGTCCCCGTCATCATCGTCTCGGGTATCCGCAAGGAGATGCGACTCCCCTTCAGCTACGAGCCGGACGAGACCTGGCTGCCGGTCAAGGCGGTGCTCGAGAAGCCGGTGAAGCCCGAGCAGTTGCTGAAGACCATCCAGGAATTCCTTTAGGCGCAGCCGGAGGGAAGCCGGACGTGAAACCAGTTGGGAACGGAGCATGACATGGAAAAGACCACCAAGTCGTTGCGGATTCAGGTCGGCATCCTCGGCCGGACCAACGTCGGGAAGTCCAGCTTCCTGAACCGGGTCGCGGGCCAGGACGTCTCGATCACCTCGGCGGTGCCCGGGACCACCACCGACGTGGTCGAGAAGGCCATGGAATTCCACGACGTCGGGCCGGTCCTGTTCCTGGACACGGCGGGCGTGGACGACGGCTCCGAACTGGGGGCCCTGCGGCGCGGCCGTACCGAAAAGGTGCTGGACCGCTCCGACGCGGTCGTCCTGGTGCTGGAACCGAACGTCTGGACCCCGTTCGAGGAGGGGATCGTCGAGTCCGCGCGGGCGAAGGGCACTCCCGTCATCGCGGTGGTCAACAAGACGGACCTGGCCGAGCCCGCGAAGGAGTTCCTGTCCGCGCTCGCGAAAAAAGTCCCGAACCGCCTGTGCGGCTCCAGCCGGGACGGCAACGGCCTTTCGGTCGCGGTGCTGGAGCGGGCCCTGGCGCGCGCCCTCGAGGGGCGGGCGGACCCGGCCGCCCGGAAGCTGCTGTCGGACCTCCTGCCGGCCGGTGGTTCGGCCGTTCTGGTCGTCCCGATCGACCCGGAGGCGCCCAAGGGGCGCATCAAGATGCTCCAGGTGCAGGCGATCCGGGAACTGCTGGACCACCGCCAGAGTGCGCTCGTTCTCCAGGAGACGGAATATGCCGCGGCGCTGGCGTCCACTTCCCGGAAACCGGACCTGGTGGTCTGCGATTCCCCGGTGGCCGCCCAGGTTTTCCGCGAGACCCCCGATGGGGTGCCCTGCACCACCTTCTCGATCCTGATGGCCCGCTTCAAGGGCGACCTGGCCACTCAGGTGGAGGGCGTGTTCGCCATCAACCGGCTGCGGGACGGTGATCGGGTCCTCATCGCGGAGGCCTGCACGCACCACGCCATCGACGGGGATATCGGACGCGTCCGCATCCCCGAAGCCATCCGACGCCGCACCGGCAAGGACGTGCAGTTCGACATCTGCCCGGGCAAGGACCTTCCGAAGGGACTGTCGGCCTACCGCCTGATCATCCATTGCGGCGCCTGCCTGCTGACCGCCCGGGAAATGGGCCTTCGCCTCGAGGCCGCACGTGCCGCGGGCGTGCCCATCACCAACTACGGCGTATGCCTCACGTTCCTTCAGGGATTGCTGGACCGGGCCTTGTCCCCCTTCCCGGCCCTGGCCTCGAAGTCGGCCGAAGGGGAACGAAGGGAGCCGCGCCATGAAAACGTCCTGCGTTGAGGAAAACCCAGCTCCCCTGACCCGGGCGGGCGACGGGATCCTGGAATACCTCGAGAACGGGTCGGACTTCATCCCCGACGCCGCGATCGAGGATTCGATCCTCAAGCACGTGGATCCCGATCCCGCGCGGGTGAGGGAGATCCTAGCCAAAGCCCTTGAGATCCGCACGCTGACTCCCGACGAGACGGGCCTTCTTCTGAACGTCCGGGACCCGCAGATCTGGGAGGAGATGGCCCGGACGGCCGCCCAGGTGAAGACGAAGGTCTACGACAATCGGATCGTGACCTTCGCGCCTCTTTACCTGAGCAACCATTGTGTCAATGACTGCCTCTATTGCGGATTCCGCCGGAGCAACCGGTCGGCCCGGCGCAAGCGGCTCGACCTGGACGAGGTTCGGTCCGAGGTCGAGGTCCTGGCCGGGAAGATCGGCCACAAGCGGCTCATCGTCGTCTACGGCGAACACCCCCTTTCGGGGCTGGAATACATGCAGGAGAGCATCCGCGCGATCTACTCGGTCCGCACGGGAACGCCCCGGGGCACCGGCACCGGGCAGATCCGGCGGGTCAACGTGAACGCCGCTCCCCTGAGCGTGGACGACCTGCGCGAGCTGAGCGGTTGCGGGCTCGGGACGTTCCAGGTCTTCCAGGAAACCTACCACCGCGACACCTACGCGAAGATGCATCCGGCCGGGACCCCGAAGGCGGATTTTCGCTGGCGGCTCTATGCCATGCACCGCGCGCTCGAGGCGGGCATCGACGACGTCGGGCTCGGGGTCCTCTTCGGGCTGGCCGACTGGCGTTTCGAGGTGATGGGACTGGTGCACCACGCCCACGAGCTGGAGCGGCGCTTCGGGATCGGTCCCCACACCCTCTCCTTCCCGCGGCTGGAGCCGGCCCAGAACGCGCCCTTCGCCTTGCGTCCCCCGAACCCGGTGTCGGACGAGGATTTCCGCAAGATCGTGATCGTCCTGCGCCTGGCCGTGCCCTACGCGGGGATGATCCTGACCGCCCGGGAGTCGGCCTCGATGCGGCGCGAACTCATCCCCCTCGGCGTGACCCAGACGGACGCCTCGACCCGCATCGGGGTCGGCGCCTACCGCCGGGATCCCGCTGCCCAGGAGGAGGAACGCCAGCAGTTCATGCTGGGGGACACCCGCTCGCTCGACGAGGTCATCCGCGAGCTGGCGCGGACGGGCCTGATCACGTCCTTCTGCACCGCGGGTTACCGTTGCGGCCGCACCGGCAAGTGCATCATGGACCTCCTGCGAAGCGGCGCGGAGGGCAAGTTCTGCAAGCTCAACGCCGTGCTCACCTTCAAGGAGTGGATCGACGATTTCGCCTCCGACGAGACCCGCGCCGCGGGAGAGGCCGTCCTCGCGGCGGAGATCGGACAGATCCGGGAGCGGAACCCGAGGGTCTACGAGCGCTTCATGGAGTCCTACCGGCGGGTCTGCGCCGGGGAGAGGGACGTTTACTTTTGATCCCCGTCGGTTCCATTTCCGAGCCAGCGAGGGCCTTCACCGCGTCGGAACTGGTCGCCCGGCTGGAAGGCAACGGCGAGGCGGCGCTCTTCGCGGAGGCGGACGCCCTGCGTGCCGCCGTCCACGGTCCCGCGGTCCATCTGCGCGGGCTCGTCGAGTTCTCGAACCACTGCGCCCGGAATTGCCATTACTGCGGGCTTCGCGCGGGGAACCGGGGTCTCCCTCGTTACCGGATGGAGGAGGGCGAGATCCTCGAATCGGCCCGTGAGGCGAAGGACAACGGATGCGGCACGGTCGTGCTCCAATCCGGGGAGGACCCGGGCTTCCCGACGGACCGCCTCTGCCGCGTCGTGGAGGCCGTCAAGAGCCGCACGGGGCTGGCCGTAACACTGTCGGTGGGCGAGAAGACGCGCGGGGAATACCGGCTCCTGCGCGACGCAGGCGCGGATCGCTACCTGATGCGTTTCGAGACCTCCGATCCATTCCTTTTCGAGCGTATGAAGCCCGGCTCGACCCTGGAGGCGCGACTCGAACGCCTCGGTTGGCTCCGCGAACTCGGTTTCCAGGTCGGGTCCGGCGCCTTGATCGGTCTGCCCAGGCAGACGCTCCCGATGATGGCCTCGGACCTTCTGCTTCTTCAGCGTCTCGATCTCGACATGATCGGCGTCGGCCCCTTCCTCCCGCATCCGGAGACCCCCCTGCGGGACGCGGAGCCGGGAAACATCGATGTCACGATGCGCTACTTGGCCCTGTTGCGGTTGATGAACCCGCAGGCGCATCTGCCGGCCACGACCGCGATGGGAACCCTTCATCCGCGGGGCCGTGAATGGGCACTCCAAAGGGGGGCCAATGTGGTGATGCCGAATGTTTCGTGTCTCAGATACCGGCCTCTCTACGAGCTGTATCCGGGAAAGATCTGTGTGAACGAGGGTCCGGCCGCCTCCGATTCAGGCGTTCGGTCCTTGCTGGCTTCGCTGGGGAGGACCGCAGGAGTCGGGCCGGGGGCAGGACTTGTTTCCGGGTTCCAGGGCTCCTGAACGAATCCGGGTGCGGTCGGCGGGATGAAATGTCGCTAAAAGGCCGTTCCCCTCGGGGGGCGGCCTTTTTTTATGATTTGACAAGGCTTTATCGGGGGAGCATATTTTCAGGACAGGCGTCATGACATCCCGAAGCCTCATTATGACGGAATACCCATCCTCCCAAATGCCCTAAGAGTCGGGAGGAGGGAAGCCGTCGGAGGGCTCTCCCTTGGAAGAGAAGCGACTTGTGGAACGGGTCCTGCAGAAGGACCCGTTGGCCGAGAAGGAGTTCTACGACTCCCACCGGCCCCGGCTCCATCGGCTCGCGACCTGCATCCTGGGATACCGGGACGGGGATGTTGAGGATGCCGTGCAAGAGACCTTCCTGACGGCTTTCCAGCACCTTCCCGAGTTCGAGTTCAAGAGCACGCTATACACCTGGCTCTACCGCATCTGCGTCTTCCGTTGTTACGAACGGCTGAGGGCGCGTAAGCGCCAGGTGGCCAGCATGGACACCGAGATGGAGGTCTACGCGCGAAAGGCGGCGATGGCCGCCTCGCAAGAGGCCAACGAAGCCGACCACCGGACGTACCAGGAATTGCTGAATCGGGAAAGGGAAGCAGTAGGCGGCAAGTGCCGGGACCTTCTCCGCCTGCGCGACGTGGAGGGCTTGTCCTACGCGCGGATCGCGGAAACGCTTCGGGTCCCCATCGGCACGGTGATGTCCCGGTTGTCGAGGTGCAAGGAGATCTTCAAGGAACGGGTCGCGAGAGCGGCCCGCAAGGCAGGATGGATCGATGGCTGACCTGATCGACAAATTCTTCTCGGAGGATCTCACCGAGGCCGAGGAACAGGCGTTGGGCGAGGCCTTGATGGCATCGGACGAGCAGGCCCTGAAGTTCGGGCGGCTCGCCGAGGAGGCCTACGCGCGTTACGGCCTGCCTGACCCCGGGACGGGATCGTCGGGGGCCGGGGGATTGACCGGCGGGCCCTCCCTCACGACCTGGTGCCTCCTGGGGCTTGTCGCCGTGGGTTTTCTTCTCTATTGCATCAAGGGAGATCCCGCCAGTGAGGTCCCTTCCGTGCCAGTCCCCGTGCTGGCCGATCCCGGGTCGTCGCCCGCCGGGAAACCCGCTCCGAAGGCGGGGGTCCCCGTTGCGGCCAGTCCTGCGCCCGCCTACGACCTGCTGAAGATCCGGGTCGACCAGGATGCGACCGGTCCCGTGGTGGTACGGGTCCTTTCGCCCGAGGGCCGCGAGGTGCGGCGCATGTACGACGGTTCGCTTGCCGCAGGGCAGTGGGCTTTCCGCTGGGATGGGAAGCTGGCCGACGGCACGACAGCCCGCCCCGGGACTTACACCATCGAGGTCGACAATGGCAGGTCCGTCCAGAACCGGAGAGTTCAGGTCCAATGAAAATCCACTTCTCTTGTGCTCGTTTCGTAATCCTGTCGATGGCCTTTCTGTTCGCCTTCGCTTCGCAAGGATTCGCTGCTACGCCGACAAACACCCCCACCCTGACCTTGACGCCGACACCCACGATGGGCGTTTCGTATCGGGCGCTCTTTCTTCGGGCCGAGGGAACTGCGGCTCCCGGGGAAAACGTGCTTTATTGGTTCGACTACGATGTCCGTTATTCCAGCGGCATCGAGGTTCGCTTCGCCCCGCCGACGGGTGGTTCAATTCTGGACAGTAGCGCGGGAGGGACCGGGACCTCGGCCGCGGTGACCTGGTCTTTGGGGGATGCCGACGCCGGGTCTGTGCCTCCCTACCAGAAGCAGGGAAAACTGTGGGTCCTGGTCCAGGTGGGTGCGGGGGTCGCGATCGGAGAGGCCTTCGATGCGATGGCGACGATCTCCACGCACCAGGGAGACAGCGTCTCGAACTCCCAGGAATTGATCGTGGGCTCGGGAATGAACCTGTCGCTGAATCGCGGGATTTGGGACGAGACGGGGACGATTCCGCTGGCGGTCGCAAGCCAGGGGTCAACGGTGACATTCCGCCTGAAATACGCCATCTCGGGTTTGGGTTTGAAGTGCTTCGAGGCTTTCGACGGGATGTCGGGCTCCTATGTCGGGCCGATCGCCCCCCCGGGATGGACGTCCGTCAGCCAGGACAACAACGGCACCACCTGGTCGAGTTGGACCGTCGATTCCGACGTGGGCGGCAATCGTTGGCTCCGGGCTACGACCACCAACTACGGGTTTCTCCAGTACGACTGTACCGCTGGTCTCAACGCCCAGCAGAACTACTGCGAGGGAACGATCCTGACCGAAGCCTATATGGGTAATACGGCCACCGATCTGGCGGTGGTGATCCGCTGGAACTCGCAGTCGGGAGCCGCCTTCCGGGCTATCCAGCTTCTCATGTCGAGGGACACCAATTTCGGGATGGGTTGCAGCGGCAACCTGGGCCTGCAATTCAACACCTCGGATGTTACCCGCGAGGTGGTGGGGTGCTATACCGCGGCGGTGGCGCCGAGCGCCGACCGTTGGTATCACGTCAAAATCCAGACCCGCCAGGAAGGGACCGCGATGCGGTATCTGGCGAAATACTGGGAGCGTGGAACGGTGGAGCCGGATGATTGGATGCTGAACTACCTGGATGCCGCTCGTGACTATACCCAGGCCGAGTGGGGATGCGGGGTTGGTTCCACCTCGAACAGCTGGCGGCCCGGCATCGCCAACATGGGCGACTTCAACATGTTCGATAACTTCCGCTTGTTTTCAAACAACTACGTCCAGAATGCCGTGCTCTGCGACACCGTGCCCGTCGGGATGGACTATGTTTCCTCCATGCCGGTCTTCGATCGCCATCCCGTCGGCGGAGCGGCGGTCTGGCCCGGTTTGGATTCGGAAGGGATGTATTGCTGGGATTTCACCGGAACCCTGCATGGGGCCGAATCGGGTCGCGTCTATGACGCCACGGGCGTCTTGGAATGGAGGGCCCGCGCGGATTGCCTGGAGAGCCCGAGCGCGTCCGTGAATGCCGCGATCCTTTCAGCGCTGCTTCCCCAGGCGGCGGTGGCCCACTCCAACCCGACGACGCTGATCCCGTATTGCTCCGTCTTGACCCTCACCCCGACCGTGACCTGGACGGGGACGATCCCGACAGCCACCTTCACATGGACCGATACGCGCACGGAGACCGTGACCAGGACTGCCACCCCCACCAACACACCGACGAGGAGTTGGACGCCGACCTGGACCCAGACGAACACGGCCACCAGCGCGGTGACCGTGATCTCGCCCTCGGCAACGCAGACCTTCACGATGACGCCGACCCACACGGCCACCCCGACCCTAAGCCCGACATTCACTTCCTCTCCGACGGATTCGATGACGCCTACGGCGTCCCTCACCGCCACGCCAACGGTTTCGCCGTCATCCACCCTCACCTACACTCCCACTCGCACGCCCAGCTTCACCGCCACCCATTCCCCGACCTTCACCCCTTCCATCACGAATACGGTCTGCAACCTCGTGGGGTCCGGTTACGACGCTTACCTGAAACCGTCCTCCCTTGTCCTCGGGGTCACGAATCCCCTGCCGGGGTCGCTCCTCACGATCCAGTTCGAGGTGTGCAATGACAACCAGTTCTACACGCCCCCGGGGAGGATCTACATCTCGGTCGAGGACCCGGTCATCCACCCCTGCGTGGACGGTTTCGCCTCGACCACGGCCGTCCACCCGGCGACCTGGATCCTGGTGAACGGCACCGGAGCCGCGGACCCGCCCGCCACCGACCTGGGCGCGATCGACGGAGGCTACAACCTCGGTGGGGTGGCCTACAGCGGGGTCGCCTGTAGTTATCCACGGCCCATCTCGTTACAGGTCCGGATCCCGTCCGAACTCCAGCCGAACCAGACCTACCGCATCCATATCGGTCTGAGCAACGATTACCAGTCGGGTGCCGATTCCAATGCCGAACGGACCGTCCACTACTTCATGACCGGCGAAGGGACACCGACCCCCACCTGGACACCGGCACCTGCACCGGCTCCCGGGTGTGTCCGGGGCAGGACGAGAATCTTCCCCTCGCCGATCAAGAATAAGAAGGCCACCGTTCGATGCGATCTGTGCAAGCCCGCCCATTATGAGATCCGCGTGTTCAACGCCGTGGGTGAATTGGTCCTCAAGCATTCGGGACGAGGTGACGGGGTGGTGCACGCGAATCTGGAGATGGGCTCCTTCGCCACGGGCGTTTATCTGTATCTCCTGGACATTCGTTACGACGACGGGGAACGGGATACGTTGGGTCCGTTGAAGTTCGCGGTGGTCAGGTAGAACGGCGGCTTCGCCGCGAAGTCACGAAGACACGAAGAACAGCGTGATGGGCCGAAAAGGAACGAGAAACCAGCCGACGGGAACATGAAAACGACGAGGACCCATCCTGCAAGAGGGTTTCTTCTCCGCGGGGCGCCGCTGCTCCTCGTGTCGATGGCTGTCGTCCTCGCATCCCCCGCCTTGGGCGCCGAGACCGTTTATTCGGCCGCCTCTCGCCAGGACCCCTTCGAGAGCGCGGGTGTGGCCGCGCGAGCCATGGCCATGGGCACGGCCTTCGTGGGCGTGGCCGACGATTCCACCGCCATTCTCTGGAACCCTGCCGGGATGGCGGGCGTCCTCAACTCCGAGATCTCCGCGCACCATCTTTCCGGGCTCGCCGGCATCAAACAGGATGTCGTCGCGGCCTCGATGCCGGTGGGGGAGCGTCTCGGGGTGGGCGTTTACGGGCAATACATCGGATATGGAACCTTCGAGGGAAGCGACGAGGAAGGGAACCCGACGGGGGATTATTCGGCCAACCAGATGGGCCTGGGTGCCGGTGCCGGGATGAGGGTGCTGGAGGGTCTTGCCGTGGGCCTGGCCCTGCGCGCCAACCAACAGACCTTCGCGGGACAATCCTATGCCCTCTTCAACGCCGATCTGGGTCTTTTGGTCTCCCTGAACCAGGGATGGAAGCTGGGCGCCTCCTATTGCAACCTGGGAGTTTCCGGGCAAAGCGCCTCCACGGCATCCGTGTTCCGGATCGGGGCGTCCGAGACGTTCGGACGGGTCGAAGGCCTCTCGCTCCTGGCCGCGGTCGCGGCCACCATCGAGCCGCAGACAGGCAACAACGTCCTCGTCGGCCTGGAGGGCGGCTATCATTCCACGGCGTT
>CAZGWJ010000028.1:0-29975 GCA_964529445.1 uncultured bacterium | reverse complement strand
GACGGAAACCCCGACCTGGACGCGGACCTTCACGGCCACGCAGACGCACACACCCGTGGATACGGCCACACCGACCTGGACATTTACGGCCACGTCGACATGGACGTCCACGCCCACGGATACGGCGACGTTCACGCCGGAGGACACGGCCACCCCGACGTTCACGGAGACGTCCACGTGGACGCCCACCGCCACGGAGACGGAAACCCCGACCTGGACGCGGACCTTCACGGCCACGCAGACGCACACACCCACGGATACGGCGACTCCGACCTCCACGTGGACGATCGCCTGCCCGGCTCCGGTCACGCTTGGTTACACGGGGACCGGTTCCAATGAGCAGGCGTACGGCATGATGTACTTCCATCCCATCACGATCACGACGGCAGGGACCATCACGGATCTCTATGTCTATGCGCGGGCAACGGGCGCCTACAGCATGGCCTTGTATTCCGGAAGCGCCGGTCAGCCCGGCACGATCCTGGCCCGATCCCTTCCCGTGACCCTGGATGGGGCTGTTGCCGAATACCAGCGTGCGGACATCCCGGACGTGCCGGTATCGGGCGGGGGGAAGGTCTATTGGGTCGCGTTCTGGGCCGAGGATGGGATCAGCTTCAGCGGGTTCAGCGCCCCTCCCGACACCGCCTTCTCGTTGTCCGATACGCAGGGCATCTATCCCGATCCCTTCGCGGGAGGGACTCCCATCACCCGCCAGCACCGCAATTTTGCGGTCCTCTGCCCCTAGCCCGAATTCACGACCACTTCTTTACTGCCTTGGCGGGCATGCGACCGCCGGTTCATTCATTTTTGTAGGGCGTGACCCGGCCGTTACGCCGGCGGGGCGCCCGGTCTGTGCGCATCCTTATTGATTCCGGCGGTGGCGGGCCTCATAATCCCACGCCAGGAGAAAACGACATGAACCGCATCGTTTCCAAAATACTGTTGGCCCGTGACATCCACGAGTTTGTCGTGGAGGCTCCCGAGATCGCCGCGCGGGCGAAAGCCGGACATTTCATCGTGGCCATGGCGGACAACGTCGGGGAGCGGGTTCCCCTCACGATCGCCGACTTCGATCCTGGCCGGGGGACGATCACGCTCGTGGTCATGGCGATCGGCACCTCCACGCGGAAGATGGCCGCCCTTCAAGAGGGCGGTCATTTCCACGCCGTCGTGGGCCCCCTCGGGACCCCCTCGGAGATCGAGAAGACGGGCACCGTTCTCTGCGTGGCGGGCGGCGTGGGTGCGGCCCCTGTCTACCCCATCGCCCGGGCCCTCCGGGAAGCGGGGAACCGCGTCGTCACCATCCAGGGGTCGCGCACGAAAGACCTCCTTTTCTGGGAGGACAAGCTGGCCTCCGTCTCCGACCGCCAGATCCTGGTCACGGACGACGGCACGGCCGGCGCGAAAGCCCTCGTTACCGAACCCCTGAAGGAACTCCTTGCCTCGAAGACCGAGGGCGAAGTCACCCGCATCTGGGCCGTCGGCCCGCCCCCGATGATGCGGGCCTGCGCGGAGGCGTCCCGCCCCTTCGGCGTGAAGACCTACGTGAGCTTGAATACCCTGATGGTGGACGGGACCGGCATGTGCGGCGGCTGTCGCGTGGAAGTGGGGGGCAAGACCTTCTTCACCTGCGTGCAGGGCCCCGAGTTCGACGGCCATCAGGTGGATTGGGAGGGGTTCTTCAACCGCCAGAGGGTGTATCACGACCAGGAAAAATGCTCCCTCGACCGGTACGTCAAGGAGGCCTTGTCGTGACCCCGCCCCCGCAACGGCCGAAAGACCGCACCCCGATGCCGGAAAGACATCCCCTCGAGAGGGCGAAGGATTTCAAGGAAGTCCCTCTCGGCTACACCGAGGCCGACGCCTTGCGCGAGGCATCGCGTTGCCTCCAATGCAAGCGTCCCACCTGCGTTCCGGGTTGTCCGGTGGGCGTGGATATTCCCGGGTTCATCCGTCTTATCGGGGAGGGAAAGCCCATCGAGGCTTACGCCCGTCTTCGGGAGACCAATCTTCTGCCCGCCGTGTGCGGAAGGGTCTGCCCCCAGGAGAGTCAGTGCGAGAAGACCTGCGTCCTCGTCAAGAAAGGCGAGTCGGTAGCCATCGGACGACTGGAACGTTATGCGGCCGATACGGCCGCCCGGCTCATGCCGGATCCGCCCGCCGTGAAACCGGTCCTCAACGGGAAGAAGGTGGCCATCGTCGGCAGCGGACCCTCGGGGCTGGCCTGCGCGGGCGACCTGGCCCGGTGGGGATATGCCGTGACCGTCTTCGAGGCCTTCCACGAGGCCGGCGGGGTGCTGGTCTACGGGATCCCCCAATTCCGGCTCCCGAAGGACATCGTGGCCCGCGAGGTGCGTGAACTCGAGAAGATGGGCGTGAAGTTCGAGCTCAACCGCATCATCGGCAAGGTGTACCCGCCCGACGAGATGTTGAAGGAGATGGGCTTTGATGCCGTGTACGTCGGCGTGGGCGCCGGACTCCCCACCTTCATGGGGATCCCGGGCGAGAACCTGGGAGGCGTGTACTCGGCCAACGAATACCTGACCCGCGTGTACCTCATGCGCGCCTACCTCTTCCCCGAGTACGACACGCCCGTCATCCGCGGCGTGAATGTCTGCGTGGTCGGGGGGGGTAACGTGGCCATGGACGCGGCCCGCACGGCCTTGCGCCTGGGCGCCCGGGAGGTGCGGCTGGTGTACCGCCGTTCCCGGGAGGAACTGCCGGCCCGCCGGGAGGAAGCGCACCACGCGGAGGAGGAAGGCGTGGTCTTCAGCCTGCTCATGAACCCGGTCGAGTACCGGGGCGACGAGAAGAAGCACGTGAAGGAAGTGGTGTGCCAGGAGATGGAACTCGGGGAGCCCGATGCGTCGGGCCGGCGCAAGCCCGTCCCCAAGGCCGGGGCCTTCAAGACCTTCCCGACCGACCTGGTCATCGTGTCCATCGGCACTCAGGCGCACCCCGTCCTGACCGACGCCACGCCGGACCTGGCCCTTGACAAGCGCCGTTATGTCCGCGTCGACGCCGCCGGCAAGACCTCCAAGGAGCGCGTGTGGGCGGGCGGCGACATCACCACGGGTTCCGCGACGGTCATTCTGGCCATGGGAGCGGGGCGCAAGGCCGCCGCCGACATCCACGATTGGATGTCGAACCCCGGAAGACCATGGCCGACGATCGTTTGAATGCCGGGTATTGATGAGCAACCGTTCGTTGATGGTGGGACTGTCTAAACAACGGATATGTTTTGCCGCCGGTGAACACAGATGGACGCCGATGAAGCTTGAAATATCATGTGAAGCCGCGACAGATCAGTATGCATCCCCATCCATCGGTGGCTCATGGGGTGTTTGGGTCATCCGGTTGTTATTCCTTCGACTCCTCACTCCCAATACCTCACTCCGCAATCCCTCGAGTTGGGTCCATTCATTCGGGGGATCGCGGGAGCCAGTCGTAATGCAAATCCGCTATTTTCGGCGTCTCCATTCGTTCCGGCGCCAGTTCGCGTCGCAGGAGCGATTCCATTTGTCTCAAGCATTGCAGGAGCTCGGGCGGGAGGATCCCCCGGCGGAAACGGATGGCGGGGCAGCGGAACCGGACGAAGATGCGTTGAAGGACGTAGGAGTCGGGGAGCGCCGAGCCGTCCAGGAACACGCTCTTCTCCCGGGAATGAAGCGTGACCTCCGGCCGGGCGGCCAGGAGCGCGTTCAGCGAACCGTAGAGGTTGTGCGCCGCGCGGAGGAAGATCGCCTCGCTGAAGGCCACGCGGTCCAGGAAGCCGAGCGTGTACTGGAAATTATGGAGGAAGGATTCCTCCAGGGGTGGAAGGGGGGCCGCTTTCTCGCGCACGGTCGACATGGAAGACCTCCGGGATTCTTGGGGGGATCCGACCGTATTTCATGCGGCCTGATAAGAATGTCCAAAAATTGCGAAACAACCACACTTCAAACCTATCACGCCTCTTGCGGGCCGGCCAGCGGGAGGCGGATATTCCTGCCCGGATCCTGTCGCGCAAGGATGTTCGTTTAACCCGCTGTTGGCCCGGTTCAGCGGGTGGCCGCTCTGCGAGAGGGCGCCGAAATGAGCCGGTGAAATGGGCGAAATCAGGGGGTGTGGGTGATTCCGGAGCCGGGAGGGATGCTATATCAAGGCGGGTGTAGTTAGAATGAACGCAGGAAAACCTGATGGTTCAGGAGGAGCCATGTCGGACCCGATCGTCAAACTCAAACCCCTCGCTCCTGTCGCTTACGCCCTGCTGAGGATCTCGGCAGGGTTCATGTTCTCCCTGCACGGGATGCAGAAGATGTTCGGCATCCTGGGCGGCCATTCGCCCGCGATGTTCTCCCAGGTCTGGATCGGCGGGGTGATCGAACTGCTCGGCGGCCTGGCGATCGTGCTGGGCGTCAAGACGCGCTGGGCGGCTTTCCTTTGCAGCGGCCAGATGGCCGTGGCGTACTTCCAGTTCCATTGGAAGTTCCAGATGAACGAGGCCGTTTTCCCGGTCGTGAACAAAGGGGAATTGGCCGCACTCTATTGTTTCGTATTCCTGCTCATCGCCACGATGGGGCCCGGGAAATGGGCCATCGAGAAGTCATGATGGATCGGGAATGCGACCGGTAAAAAGAAAACCGCCTTCGCAGGGAGGCGGTCTTCCCGATGGGGACCTCGTCCCGGCTCGGCAATGTGTCCGCGCCGGGGGTCGCGATGATCAGGCGCGGGGAATCCCCTCGAAATAGCGGACCAAGTCCTCAAAACCCTCTCCCGTTTTGCAGGAGACCCGAAAGAACCGGATGTCGCGGTTCAGCTTGCGGCAATCCGCCTCGGCGCGGTCGACGTCGAAGTTCACGTGGGGAAGCAGGTCGACCTTGTTGAGGATCACGGCCGACGCCCGCGTGAAGAGGGCCGGGTACTTGGCGGGCTTCTCGTCCCCCTCCGTCACGGAAAGCACGGCCACCTTGGCAAGCTCCCCCAGGTCGTAAGAGGAGGGGCAGACCAGGTTCCCGATGTTCTCGATGACGAGGACCTTCAGCTTCGCCAGATCCATCCCTCCCAGAGCCCCCTCCACCATGGCGGCCGTGAGATGGCAGGTTCCGCCGGTCTCGATCTGGAGGGCCGTGGCTCCCGCGGCCTTCAGGCGGTCCGCATCCAGGGTGGTCTGGACGTCGCCGGTGATGACGCCCAGGGAGGTCCCGAAGCGCGAACCCAGCCGCTCCAGGATGGAGGTCTTTCCGGAACCGGGGGAGGAGATGAAATTCAGGACGGCCAGGCCGTGACGCTTGAAAAGGGCCCGGTTGCGCTCCGCGATCTCGTTGTTCTTCTGCATGGCGCTGGAAAGCACCTTGATCTCAGTCATCCTCCACCTCGATGGAATCCAGGAAACAGTCGCCGCCCCCGATGAGGTCCCGCTCCACGGAACCGCACGACGGGCAGGGGGACGCGAACGACGCGGATTCGTATTCGTGACCGCATGCGCACTTGAACCGCAGGGGGACGTCCCGCCAGCGCACCTCGACCGGTTTCAGGGCCCTTTCCTCGAACAGGAGGTCCAGATAAAAGAGGAGGGAATCCCTGAAGACGCCGGAATTGGCGCCCACGGCCAGGTTCAAAGCCGTGAGGCGACGCTTTCCCGCGTTCTCCTGGGCCAGGTCCACGAGAGCGGTGGCGACGCCCAGTTCATGCATGGCGTGATCCGCATGGACCGCGATGACGCGAAGGCGCGAAGAACGACTCGGGGAACCGGAACCCCGGGGATCCCGTGTTCCGTCTGGCGCGTTTCGAGAACACAAGGTCAACCTTCGTTTCGTCGGTGTGAAGGTTGCCCGGGATCGTCATCAGCGTCAAAGGAAGAAGAGGAGTGTCTGGAGCATGAACAGGGGGAACAGGATCCCGAGCGACCAGAGCATGTATCCCCCGAAGGACGGCATCTTCACCTTCGAATGTTCCGCGATGGCCTTCACCATGAAATTGGGTCCGTTGCCGATGTAGGTGACGGCGCCCATGAATACGGCGCCGCAGGACACGGCGGCCAGCAGGTGGGGGAACTGGGCCGCCAGTTCGCCCAACTGGGTCGCGGAAACGTTGGACTGGCTGGCCGCGAGGGTCGCGAAGGTCAGGTAGGTGGGCGCGTTGTCCAGGAAACTGCTCAGTACGCCGGTGGACCAGAAATACTGCCAAGGAGCGGTCAGTCCGAAGGACGCGGCCTTGGCCTCCAGGATCGCCAGGGCGGGGATCATGGCGCCGAAGATGCCGAAGAACAGGGCGGCCACCTCGAGGATGGGCCCGAAGTGGAATTCGTTGGCCTTGTGCACGGCTTTGGGAGTGATCCGAAGCGACAGAAGGGCCAGCAGGCCCATGACCACGATCTGAAACAGCTTGGAGCCGATTTCTGCCGCCTCCGCGCCCCGGGTCTCGGCGAGCCAGGGGTGGACGGCGTATCCGGCCACCAGGATGGTGAGAAGGACGCCCAGGAGAAGGGGGGCATTTCGCAGGCCCTCGATATGGACCTTTTTTCTCGCGCGGTTCACGTCCTCCACCAGGGACCCCTTCGTCGCGATGTCCTCCCGGTCGAACATCCGCTCGTCGACAAGATGGAAGACGAAGAGGAGGATCAGGATCGTCAGGGACCACTGTTTCCAAAGACCCAGGGTCCAGTCGAAGGGGACCCCCCGGAGGAAACCCAGGTAGAGGGGCGGGTCACCCAAGGGGGTCAGGAGTCCCGCGCAATTGGAGACGATGAAGATGAAGAAAACCACGATATGCGTCTTGTTGCGGCGAAGTCGGTTGGCGTAAAGAAGGGGACGAATGAGCAGCATCGAGGCTCCGGTCGTGCCGAGCACATTGGCCAAGAGGGCGCCGATGCCCAGGAAAAGGGTGTTGATGTAGGGAAAACCGGCGAAGGCGCCGGAGATGCGGATGCCCCCGCTGATGATGAAGAGCGAGGCCAGGAGGGACAGAAAGGCCGCGTATTCCAGGTAGGTGTGGCCCACCCGCAACCAGTCATGCGTGGGAAGGACATAGAGGAGGATGCCCGATGCGGCGAACAGGACGGCCACGATGAATTTGACCGAATTCCTCTCCCATCGATGGGCGGTCGCATGATGCAGGGGTAAGGCGGCGATCAGCAGCAGCAGGAGCGCGAAGGGCAGGATATCGAGGATAGTGGTGAAGGTTCCCAGCGTCTTCCAGTGGTCTATTGAATGGCCCATTCAGCACACCTTTCCCTGGGGATCGTGCGACAGGTCCACATCCGGGGTGGACGGATTCTTGAAAATCGCAGTCATTCTGCGATCACACGAATGATAATACAAGCCTGACGGTTGGGGTTGTTTGAGTGGCTGGAAATATTTTGTCACAAGAAATCGCGATCCCAAACAAATCCTTGTCGCATTCTTTGCGCCCAAGCGGAAGACGGGGATGGTTTTTGGTCGGATGTATTGTATTTTTCCATCCACGGAGTTATTGTTTTCACTCTGAAGCGCAACATTCTTGCGCGGTTCGGATCCCGCCGGTAAAGGATATTTCGTGCTGGGTTTCATCGTGACAGCGATCAGTGCCGCCCTCGCGTACCTGTTGCTGGTGGCAGGCGGATGGAATTCGCAGGAATTCATCGCCGCCGGGGTGATCGGTCTCCTGGTGGCCGCCGTTTCCGGGCGCATCTATTTCCGCGACCCCGGCCCGAAGGCGAACCCCCTCCGCTGGGTCCTGGCAGTCCTCTATATCATTCCTTTCTTCATCGAGATGGCCAAGGCCAACCTGGAAGTCGCCTATCGCGTGGTGACCGGCCGCATCCGGCCGGGCATCATCCGCTACGACCCGGGCATGAAGACCGATTTCGGGACCATGATGATCGCGAATTCCATCACGTTGACGCCGGGAACACTCTCGGTGGACGTGGACGAGAAGAGCAACGAGATCTACGTGCACGTGCTGAACATCGCCGAGGGTGAAGAGAAACGCGAAATCTGGAGGGGGAAGGACGTTTTCGGTCTTTTCGATCTTTCCGCCTGGGTCCGGAGGATCGCGGAATGATCGCTTACGGATCCCTGGCCGTTCTGCTCTTGTGCCTTCTCATCCTGGGCGCTCTCGTTCGCCTGATCCTGGGGCCGACCACCCCCGACCGGGTCGTGGCCATGGATGCGATCAACACCCTCGTGGTGTCCATCATGGTCCTCCTGGGGCTTCTGTACCGGCAGGTGGTCTTCGTGGATGTGGCCATCGTGTACGCCATGCTGTCGTTCGTGGGCACCCTCTTCATCGCGCGCTATCTCGGAAAGGGGGCCCGCTGATGGAAACGGTCCTGTTGATCCTTCTCGTGATCGGCGTGGCCTTCAACGCCGTGGGTGTTTGGGGTCTCCTGCGGTTTCCCGATGTGTATACCCGGCTCCATGCCGAGACCAAGACCACCACTTTCGGGACCATTTTCATCTGCATTGCCGTCATCCTCTACGGCGTGGATGCCTACCTCGGAAACCCTCATGACGGCGCCATGCTTTCCCTCGCGGCCCATGCCTTCGTGGCCATGGCGGTCCTGGCTTTCACGAATGCCACGGGTTCCCATGCCATCGCGCGGGCGGCCTACCGGCTGGGCCAGAAGCCGGCTCCGGCCCTGGTGGACCGTCTGGCCGAGGCCGACGAGGCAGGCTCGAAGGGGGAGGCGAAGAAGTGACTCTCATGGCCCTGCACGTGATCATCCCCCTGGCATTGATCCTAGCCGCGCTGGCTTTGGTTTTCCTGAAGGACCTCTACCACATGGTGGTCGTATTTGCCGTATTCAGTTTCCTGTTGGCGGTCGAGTTCTACATCCTGCAGGCCCCGGATGTGGCCATCGCGGAGGCCGGCATCGGCGCGGGACTCACGACCGCGATCCTCATCATCGCCATTCGCGCAACGAATCCTTCCGGTAGGAGGGGATCATGAGGAACATCGCGATCCTCCTGACGGCTGTCCTCTTGGCGGGTGCCCTGTATTTCGCCATGACCACCGGGGATCTCCGGTTCGGGGCCCCGCCCCAGACGGCCATGGATGACTATTTCATAGCCCGGGGCCAGGAACAGGTTGCCGCCAACAACATCGTGACCTCCGTGGTGTTCGATTATCGCGGCTTCGACACGATGGGTGAGGCCACGGTCCTCTTCGTGGCCGTCCTGGGGGTGGGAGTCCTGTTCCGCCGCATGAGGGACGACGAGGAGGGGACGGAATGAGCAAGATCGTCCGGTCTGCCGCCGACCTGCTTTATCCTTTCGCCCTCGTCTTCGGGTGTTACGTCATCCTGCACGGGCACCTGACCCCCGGGGGCGGGTTCCAGGGCGGCGCCATCCTGGCAACCGCCTTGTCCCTCCTTCTCGTGGCCAATCGGTGGGCCGACATCTCCCCGCTGGTCCGAAAAGGAGCCTTGAGCACCCTGGAATTGGCGGGCCTTTTGGGTTTCATTTCCGTGGGATTCGGGGGATTGCTGGCCGGCAACACGCTGTTCTTCAACTGGATGGCCAACGCGGGCGGATGGTTCGGGAACGCCGTGCCTTACGGCGTCAACGCCGGTGACCTCAACACGGGGGGCATCCTTCCTCTCCTCAATATCGCGGTCGGCCTCGAGGTCGTGGGCGCCCTCTCGGTCATCGTATACACCCTGGTTTCCGCCCAGGACGGGGGATCGCATGATCGCTAACATCCCCTTCATCGCCGCGGCGTTATTGGCCGTTCTCGGCGTGACCCTGATGCTGACCCGCCGAAACCTGATCGCTTTCATCATGGGATTGGGCATCCTCGAATCGGCCGTGAACTTCTTTCTGGTGGCCCTGGGCTACCGGCTGGACGGAGTGGCGCCCATCTTCACCCATGCGCCCTCGCTGGAGCGGATGGTCACTCCCACCGTGCAGGCGTTGACCCTGACCTCCATCGTGATCGGATTGGCGACGATGGCCCTGTTGTTGAGTTTCGCGGTTTTGATCCACCGGAAATACGGCACGCTGGACCTGGATGCCGTCCGAAAACTGAGGGGATGAGCTTCACACCATGGATTTCCTGACATTACATGCTCCTGCTTTGATGGTGGGGATCCCCCTTCTGGCGGCTTTCCTGACCCCCCTGGCGGGGCGAGCAGGGACGGGTCTCCGCAATATGCTGGTCTTGGGGGCCATGGCTTTCACCTCCTGGCTGGGCATTGTCCTCGCGGCCCGGGTGTTCACCCTGGGATCCGTGATCTATACCTTCGGCGCGACGTCCCCCGGTTTGGGCGTGCCTCCCGATTCCGGCGGCATCCCGGTTCGCATCCTTTTCACGCTGGACGGCATGAACGCTTTCATGCTGGTCATCGTGGCCATCGTCGGGCTGGCCAGCCTGATCTATGCCGTGGCCAGCGAGAAGCGCTTTTCGGGGACGGATTCCTTCTATACCCTCATGCTTCTCCTCGTCGTGGGTGTCGTGGGCATGGTCTCCACGGGCGACCTCTTCAACCTTTTCGTTTTCATCGAGATCGCATCGTTGGCGGGCGCCTCCCTGGTCGCCATCCGGATCGAGGGTGGGAAGGCCGTCGAGGCCGGCATGAAGTACGCCGTCATCAGCACGGTGGGCGGGTTGTTCTTCCTCGTCGGAGTGGGGCTTCTTTTCGGCCAGTACGGAAGCCTGAACATGGCCCAGCTGGCCACCCAAATCCGGCTGAACCACCTCGACCTGTTGGCCCTCGCGTTCCTGGCGGTCCCGATGGCCATGAAATGCGGAGCGGTGCCCATGCATCTCTGGACACCGGACGCCTATTCCCGGGCCCCGTCCAGCGTTACCGCTTTTCTGGTGGTCTCCAGCCAGGCTTCCCTCTACGTCCTCTTCCGGCTGATGTTCACCCTCTTCGGCGTGAAGATGGGGTTCTCGGGATACGGTTGGGTCGTCGTCACCCTGGGGCTTCTCTCCATGTTCATCGGGGTCACCATGGCCTTGCCCCAGAAGGACGTCAAGCGCTTGATGGCCTATCACGCCGTTTCCCAGACCGGGTACATGCTCCTGGGCGTGGGTGTGGGATTGGTCGTTCTGGGAGACATGAACCGCTTGCAGTCGTTCGGCAAGATGGCGATGGCGGGCGGCATCTTCCACATCATCAACCATGCTTTGTACAAGGGACTCCTGTTCCTGACGGCCGGTGCGGTCATTTACCGGACGGGAAGGCGCAGTTTGAACGAACTGGGCGGCTTGGGTCACACCATGCCGTGGACCATGACCTTTTTCATCATCGGGGCGCTCGCCATCGCCGGCATTCCTCCTTTCAACGGCTTCGCCTCCAAGTTCATGATCTACGAGTCGGTTTTCCGCTTGAACCCCTTCCTCTCGGTGGTGGCCATCCTTGTGAGCATCCTCACGCTGGCTTCCTTCATGAAGGTCTTCCATGCCATCTTCCTGGGGCCGAGGATGCCCCAGTTCAAGGACGCCGGTGAGGCTCCCCTGCCGATGCTCATTGGGATGGGCGTGCTGGCGCTGCTGGTGGTCGTGGGCGGCCTCTTCCCGAACGCCGTTGTGGATTCCATCGTCGTTCCCGCCGTGGATGCCCTGGTGGACCGAAGCCGGTACATCGCTGCCGTTCTGGGAGGTCCGCTGTGATACCGGTCGAGACCCTCAACTCGGGCTTCGGACAATGGACACCCCTTCTGTGGCTGGCCGTCTTCCTTCTCCTGTGGCTGGTGACCTGGCTCTGGTGGAGTTCGGGCAATGCCTCGAACAAGAAGGGCACCGAACAGGGGCGGCCCTTCCTTTCCGGTCACGCGCAGCCCGATACGACCCGGTTGCACGTCCGAGGCGAGAATCTCTACTGGGGTTTCCTGGAGGCCCTCAAGGGCTATTACCGCGTCCTGGTGCCCCTGCACTCCGGTCATGTCGCGGATTACCTGCTTTGGTTCCTCGGGGTCCTGATCGCGGTCCTCATCGTGGGGTGGTTGTCATGAGCATACCCAAGTCCCTGAACCGGTCGTTGTGGGTGTTCCACGTGAACTCGGGTTCCTGCAACGGGTGCGACATCGAGATCATCGCCGCCTTGACGCCCCGTTACGACGTGGAGCGTTTCGGGATCAAGCTGGTGGGAAGTCCCCGCCATGCCGACGTCCTTCTGGTGACCGGACCCGTCACCCATATCATGAAGGAACGGATCCAGCGGATCTATGAGCAGACGCCCGATCCCAAGCTGGTGATGTGCGTAGGGGCCTGCGGTACCGGCGGGGGCGTTTTCACGGAATCCTACAACCTGGACGGACCCATCGATCGCGTCATCCCCGTGGATGTTTACGTGCCTGGATGTCCGCCCCGCCCGGAAGCCATCACCTATGGCGTGGCCCAGGCCCTCCTCAAATTGGAAGCCCTGCAGAGGAAATCATGAGCAAGACCGCCGCTCTATCCGTCGACCAGATCGCCGACCTCTTCCGGAAGGGGTTGGGAACCTCCCTGCTGGACAGCCGCGCCCAGACCCGCGCGGAAGGGAACAAGACCCGGAACCTGCCCTTTCTCTGGTTGACCGTCGAGAAGAACGCCCTCAAGCAGGCCGTGGCGCTCCTGAAGACCGTGGATTATCCCTTCCTGGCCGTGATCTCCGGATGCGACACGGGAAACCAGGTCGAATTGCTGTACCACTTCTTCGTCTATAACACGGTGCCGAACGCCGAGATCTCGGTCACCTTCAAGGTGCCCGTGCCCAAGACCGACCTGACCGTGGAGACCATCGCGGACCTCATCCCGGGAGCGGTGTTCTCGGAGCGCGAGAAGCAGGAATTCTTCGGCGTGAAGGTCCTGGGCATTCCCGACGATCGCCGCCTCTTCCTGCCGGATGATTTCCCGCAGGGTCTTTACCCCTGGCGCAAGGACGAGACGGGCATTCCCGAGAGCATGGTGAACAAACTGTATTTGGCCGGCAGGGAAGAGGCCAAATGCGCCCTGAACTGGCGGGTGAAACCCAAAGATGAAGTCGGAAAGTGAAGAGGTCATGAGCACGGAACCCAAGGCGAAAGCGCCGATTCACGTCAACATCGGGCCCAATCACCCGGGCCTGAAGGAGCCCATCTATTTCACCTTCGAGCTCGAGGGCGAGAAGGTGGCCAAGGTCGACTTCGCTCCGGGCCAGATCCACCGCGCTATCGAGTGGATGGGTTTCCGCAAGAACGCGGTCCAGATCATCCAGACCTCCGAGCGCATCTGCGGCATCTGCAGTCTCTCGCACCCCATGGCCTTCACGAGGGCGGTGGAGATGGCCACCGGCATCGAAGCGACGCCCCGGGCTGAATTCTTGCGGGTGGTCTTCGCCGAACTGGAACGCATCCATTCCCATCTCCTCTGGGCCGGGGTGGCGGCCATGGAACTCGGGTTCGACACGGTCCTGTTCAAGGTGTGGGAGGTGCGCGAGAAGGTGATGGATCTTCTGGAGCGCCTTTCGGGAAACCGGGTCAACTATGGGGTTTTCCAGGTCGGCGGCATGCGCCGGGACATCACCGGGGAGAACGTGGGATACGTCCTGGAGGCCATGGATTACTACGACCGCGTCTTCGGGGACCTCGCCGAGATCTTCCTGGAGGACGCCGTCATCCGGGCGCGATGCCGCAACACGGGTGTCTTGACCCGGAAGGATGCCGTTGAACTGCTGGCCGTCGGACCCACCCTCCGGGGTTCCGGGGTTCCTGAGGATGTCCGCCAGGATTGGCCCTATAGTGCCTACGGCGATCTGAACGTGAAGGCCATCACCCCGGATGCCCTGGGCGGGGAGGTGGTGGGGGACGTCTATGACCGCATCATCGTCCGGTTGCTCGAGGTGAAACAATCGGTCGGCATCATCCGGGATGCGATGGCCCGGATGCCGGAAGGGCCCATCAACTCGGTCCCCAAGGTCGGCGTCCTTCTCAACCAGTTGAAGAAGGCGGAAGGCGAGGGCATTGGGAGGCATGAGGCCCCGCGCGGCGAGGTGTTCCATTACTACCGCACTTCGGCGGGCAACGAGTTCCCCGATGCCTGGAAGGTGAAGGCCCCCACCTACAGCAATATGCTGTCCTGGTTGAAGATGCTGCAGGGTGCCCAGGTGGCCGATATCCCCATCATCATCGCTTCCATCGATCCCTGCGTGTCCTGCACGGACCGTGTGGCCGTCGTGAAGAACGGCCGGACCTCCGTCCTCACCAAAGAGGATCTTCGCCGCTTGTCCGTTGAAAAGACCCGTGCCTTGAGGAAACGCCTGTGACGAACCTCCACCCGACCGACCTGATCTTCTGGACCCTCGCGGTCCTTGTCCTGACCGTTTCGGTCGGCTTCGTGCTCATGGGCATCGACCGGAAATGGGCGGCCCTCATGCAGGCCCGTGTGGGTCCTCCCTTGAGACAGCCCTGGTGGGATTTCCTCAAGCTCATGCGCAAGGAGAACATCGTCCCGAACGAGGCGGTCCAGCCCGTCTACAACGCCATGCCGGTGATCGCCGTGGCCTCCACCGTCTCGATCCTCCTGTATCTTCCTTTCGCGGGCTTTCCGCCCTTGCTGGGGGGGCACGGGGACCTGATCCTGGTCCTGTACCTATTGGCGGTGCCGGCGTTGGCGCTGGTGATCGGCGGGTTCGCTTCCGCTTCGCCCTATGCCACGATCGGCGCCCAGCGCGAAATGGTCACCATGATGTCCTACGAACTGCCTCTGGGCGTCATCGTGGTGGCTTTCGCCTGGAAGATGAACGCCGCGGGATTCTCGGATCCCTTCTCGCTGGGTACCATCGCCGGGAACCCCGTGTGGGGCCTGGTCGGGCCATTGGGGATCGTGGGGCTGGTCCTTCTCCTGGTCGCACTCCTGCTGGTCACCCCCGCCCAACTGGCGAAGATGCCCTTCGACGCGCCGGAAGCCAAGTCCGAGTTGGCCGATGGACTTTTGGCCGAGTACTCGGGACGCAACCTGGCTTTCTTCCAGCTGGCCCTGGGGATCAAGATGGTGGTGATGACGATCCTGATCGCGGCCCTCTTCTTCCCCTATCGCCTGACCTCGCTCCTTTGCTGTCCGGTCGGCCGATGGGAAGGCCTGTTGCTCGACGGGGCTTTCGACCTGTTGAAGATGTTCACCCTGATGTTCCTGTCCGTCACCCTGATGCGGGTGTCGGTGGCCCGGTTCCGGATCACCCAGATCGTGACCTTCTACTGGAAATACGCCGGCGTCCTGACGGTCACCGGGATCCTGTTGCTCATGCTGGACGCGCTTCTGTAGCGTAAGGGCGTCCTTTTCGGACAAGCGAGGTGTCGAATGTTCGGTTTGCCCATGGTTCCCAGGCTCATGCGACAGTTGTTCTCGGAGCCCCCGACCAACCTTTTCCCGGCCAAGCACCTGCCCCCCTCCGTCACGGATTTCCTGGCGGCCGTAGGCGAGGGGAAGGCGACCCTGGTGCCTCCGGTTCCCGTTCCACCGCGGTTCAAGGGAAAGCTGGCCTATGACCGCACGAACTGCACCGGATGCAGCATGTGCGCGAGGGTCTGCCCGGCCAACGTGATCGAGGTGCACAAGGAGCAGAAATACATCACTGTCTTCCAGGGGCATTGCATCCAGTGCGAGCAGTGCTGCGAGGCATGCCCCACGAACTGCCTTTCCATGTCCGCCGATTTCCTCACCGCATCGCCCGACCGCTTCTCGCGTTCCCTGATCCTCGAATAGGGCGCCGTGAGCGGCGTTTCCTTCGTCCTGATGGGCATCGGGAATGCCGATCATGCCGATGACGGGGTGGGCATCCTCGTCGCCCGGCTCCTGAAACATCCCGCCTGGTTGTCCCTCGACTGCGGTTCCGCCCCGGAAAATCTCACGCATCAGGTCCGGGCCTCGAAGGCGCGGACGGCTGTTCTCGTCGATGCGGTCGAGATGGGGCTTTTACCCGGGGAAATCCGGCGGATCCCCGCCGAAAGGATCGCCGATGCATCCATCGGTTCCCACGATCTGCCCCTCTCCCGGCTCATCGAGTACCTCTCCGTTTCGGCAGGCATCTCCTGCACGCTTATCGGTATCCAGCCGGGGATCCTGGAACCGGGGGGGAAGATGAGCCCCGAGGTCGAGTCGGCTGCAAGACGGGTGGCCGGGTTTCTGGAAACGGGACGATGGGCGGAAATCGCCCCGCTTGCATGAAAAGTATTTGGCGGATCCATATCGGGCGGTCGTGCTCAGGGGGGCACTTGCCGAGTATTTTTTCTGACGATGGCGTCTTTCGGACCGGAGCCGGCCAACCTGACGCGAGATTGTGAAATATTTCACAAATGCGTTTGACTTGTATAGGTGCGTCGAATATATTCAACTTTCACCGGGTTTTCCCTCTTTTTTAAAGGGAAAATCCCGCGGGAAACGATACAACCTCTCCCACCACAGGGCCGGCCTTGCGGGTTCGATTCGCGGCCCTGTATCGATCGATTCACGACCGTTCCCCTGTGATGTTCGCTTGGAGATCCGCGCGTTTCCATTTGTTTCGGTGTTGTTCCAAATCATCAATTGAAGGTGGGTGCCTGACATGCCCCTCAAGTACGTCAGTCGAACCGAGCTCGATCAATGGGTGAGCGTTCTCGTCCAGGAAAAGGGCCGCAAGTTCTACGGCGTGAAGGAGAAGGACGGCCGTTTCGCCTTCGACGAGATCGTGGATGCCTCCGAACTGCGGCTGGACTACGACATCGCGCTCATGCCTCCCAAGATCTATTTCCAGCCGGCCCGGGAGGAGATCCTGAAGTTCAAGACCGGCGGCGTGGAATACCAGAGCGTCTTGGACAAGTCCCCCTTCGTGCTCTTCGGCGTGCATCCCTACGACATCGTGGCCATCAACCAGATGGACAAGATCTTCACCATGGAGAACCGCGACGAGCATTACCTGGCCCGACGGGAGGCTTCCGTTCTCGTGGGACTCGACGTCGAGAAGGTCTCGGCCAATCATTTCGCGGGTTCCATGGGCACCTCGATCGCCAAGACGGGTTGGGACGTCCTGCTGACCCGGTTGGGCGATCACTATCTCGTCCAGTCCGCCACCCCCAAGGGCGAGAAGTTGATGGCCTCGCTTTCGGGCGGCGAGAAGGGCACCAACGAACACCTGGCGGAGCGCGAGAAGATCTGGCTTCGCAATTGCGCCGAGATGCGGCGACACGAGCTGAAGTGCGCTCCCGAAGACCTCCATGCCTTCCTGGAGGACGGATACGAGCATCCCATCTGGGAGGAAAAGGCCCGCCTCTGCTTTTCGTGCGGATCCTGCAACCTGGTGTGCCCGACCTGCTACTGCTACGACGTCCAGGACGAGGTGGATTGGGACCTGAAGTGCGGGTCGCGGTGCCGGAACCTCGACGGATGCATGCTCAAGGATTTCGCCGTCGTGGCCGGGGACCATAATTTCCGAAAGCGCAAGGCCGACCGCTATCGCCATCGTTTCCTCCGGAAAGGCAAGTTCGTTCCCGAGAAGATGGGGGAGATCGCCTGCGTGGGCTGCGGCCGGTGCATCTCGGCCTGCGTCTCGAAAATCGCGAATCCGGTCGAAATCTACAATCGTCTCGTGGAGGGTGTCCGGTGATCAAGGTCAGACCGCAGATCGAGAACCACCCGGGGCGGCCGGCCCCCCTGCAGGGCGATGTGTACCTGCCTCAAGCGGCCACGATCGTCAAGAAGCAGGACATGACGAAGACGGACTGCTTCTTCGAGTTCAAGCTGGATTCGGGCAAGGAACTCGGGCACCAGCCCGGCCAGTTCGCCATGGTTTCCGTGGCGGGATGGGGCGAGGCCCCCATCTCCATCTCCTCCTCCCCCACCTACAAGGGCGCCTTCCAGATGGTCATCCGGAAGGTGGGGTCCGTCACGGCCGCCCTTCACGACATGAAGGTGGGCGACAAGGTGGGAATCCGCGGACCCTACGGGACCGTTTTCCCGGTCGCCTCCGAGCTCAAGGGTAAGGACGTCCTGTTCATCGCGGGCGGCATCGGGCTGGTGCCCCTGCGCTCGGCGATCCACTACGTCCTGGACCATCGCAAGGATTACGGGGAAGTCAGCATCCTTTTCGGGGCCCGCACTCCCGAGGACCGGCTTTTCGTGGACGAGTTGGAAGCCTGGAGGCTTCGCAAGGACGTCACCTTCATCGAGACCGTGGATCAGGGGAGCGGCACCTGGAAGGGGAATGTCGGGCTCATCACCACCCTCATCCCGCGTGTTTGCACCAACACCGAGCACACGGCCTGCGTGATCTGCGGGCCCCCGATCATGTACAAGTTCGTCATCCGCGAGCTGATGAAGATGCATGTCCCGCACCGCTCCATCTTCGTTTCGCTCGAACGGCGCATGAAATGCGGCGTGGGCAAATGCGGGCATTGCCAGATCAGCGGAATCTACTGCTGCCAGGAGGGTCCCGTGTTCAAACAGGAGGACCTGCTGGACGTTTGGGAGGCCTTCTCATGAGCAAGCCCAGGGTCGCCATCTTCGATTTCGCCTGCTGTGAGGGATGCCAGCTCCAGATCGTGAACATGGAGGAGGAGATCCTCGATCTTCTTTCCGTCGCGGACGTCGTGGAATGGCGCGAGGCCATGTCCGAGCAGAGCGAGACCTTCGACGTCGCCATCGTGGAGGGCTCCATCACCCGGCCCCAGGACGAGGAGCGCCTCAAGAAGATCCGCTCCCGGGCCAAGGTCCTGGTCGCGCTGGGGGCCTGTGCCACCATCGGGGGCGTGAACAAGATCAAGAATTCCATGAACCAGGACGACGTGAAAAAGACGGTGTACGGGAAACACGCCGACGATCCGCACTTGGACACCTATGCCACCAAGGCCCTGGACGAGGTCGTGAAGGTCGACGTCCACATCCACGGATGTCCCATCGACCGCAAGGAATTCGGCCATGTCATCCGCTGTCTCGTCACCGGTCGCAAGCCTTTCCTCCCCACGTACCCGGTGTGCGTGGAGTGCAAGTTGAAGGGCAACGTGTGCCTGTACGAGAAGGGCGAGATCTGCCTGGGGATCCTGACCCGGGCGGGATGCGGGGCCCGCTGCCCCTCGGCCGGTTTCTGGTGCTACGGCTGTCGCGGTTTCCTGGAGGACGCCAACTTCGAGGCGGCCGAGGAATCCATGAAGCTCTACGGAAAGACCGCCGAGGATCTGCGGTCGCGGATCAAAATGTTCCAGTCCCTGAAGGAGGCGCCCCGTGCCTGAGTCCCTGGAAATCGACGTTCATCACGTCACTCGCGTCGAAGGCCACGGTAACCTGGTCCTGCGCGCCAAGGACGGCAAGATCGAGAAGCTGGAATGGCAGGTGCCGGAGGCCCCGAGGTTCTTCGAGGCCATGGTGCGCGGCCGTAAGTACGACGAGATCCAGCCGATCGTCAGCCGCATCTGCGGTATCTGCTCCATCACGCATTCCTTCGCCTCCACCAAGGCCGTCGAGGACGCCCTGGGGGTGAAGGTGCATCCCGACACGGACTGGGTGCGTCTGCTCACGCATTATGCCGAGCAGATGCAGAGCCACGTCCTGCACGTCGGCTACCTGGTGGCACCGGACCTCTTCGGGGTCAAGTCCGTGGTGCCCCTCGTGTCCACGCACCTCGAGGTGGTGAAGAAGATCATCGCCCTGCACCGCCTGGCCAACGAATGGTCGGACCTCCTGGCCGGCCGCACCACCCATCCCACGACTTTCCGCGTGGGCGGGTTCACGCGGTACCCGACCTTCCAGGAACTGGCGGCCTTGAAGAAGCGCCTCGAGGAATCGATTCCCACCCTCCAGCAGGTGGTGGACGTGGTGCTCTCGGCCGCGGGGAAGATGCCGGATTTCAAGCGCGACACGGAATACATCGCCCTGAAGAACGCGGGGGAATATTCCTTCTACCACGGCGAGATCGCCAGCACCGACACGAAGGAGATCACGCCCATCCAGAAGTTCGAGAGCGTGATCAACGAGTACGTGAGTCCCCAGTCCACCGCCAAGTGGGCCAAGTGGCACCGCGACTCGTACATGGTGGGAGCCCTCGCCCGGTTCAACATCAACTACGACCAGCTCCTGCCCCTCGCCAAGGGCGTGGCCGCGAAATTCGGGATGAAGCCGCCGGTCACCAATACCTTCCTGAATTCCGTCGCCCAGCTGGTCGAGTGCGCCCAGGTCGCGGAGCGGTCGATCCACATCCTGGACGACCTCCTGACCCGCCGCCCGAAGTTCGAGAACGTGGACCCGAAGGTGAAGGCGGGCAACGGTGCGGGCTGTGTCGAGGCCCCTCGGGGGATCCTTTTCCACCGGTACGTTTTCGACGACCGGGGGATCTGCCAGTCGGCCAACATCAGCATCCCGACCAACCAGAACCACGGCAACATCCAGAAGGACATCGAGGCCCTGGTGCCCGCCATCCTTTCGGAAGGGAAGGACGCCGTGCGGTTGAAGATGGAGATGCTGGTGAGGGCCTACGACCCCTGCATTTCCTGCTCGACGCATTACCTGGACGTGAAGTTCGTATAGTTTCGGCAAAGCCTCCGGGGGAGATCTCCGGAGGCTTTATTAATCCCGCAAAACGGTGAACCGCATTGAGCCGCCAACCCCGACCCCCGATGGGGTCGGTGGGCACGGTGCGCCATGGTTGATTGCGCACTTACCTCAGTACGCCAAATTCCCTTCGGGGCATCGCCAAGCGGTAACCTCTGAGGAATTTTTGCAGGGATCGCTCCTGCACGGGTTAAACGGCATGTCAGGTGGGATCATCCAGAGGTTACAAGTCTGATTTGATCTGAAAGGCGAAGTGCCGTTTGAAAAACGGATTCTATCTTGGCGGACTTGGCGTGGCGCGAAGCGCCTTGGCGGTGAACCGTCGTATTGAAAGGCAAAAGGTGAATTCCACCATTCTCATCGCGCTCGGCAATCCTCTGATGTCCGACGAAGGCGTCGGGGTGCGCGTTTTATCGGCCGTCCGGGACCTCGCACCCGAAGGGGTGGAGTTCCTCGATTCCGGGAATTCCGGCATGAGGATCCTTCACGCGCTTTCGGATCGCAGAAGGGCCGTTTTCGTGGACTGTGCCTACATGGACGAGCCGCCCGGCACCCTGCGAGTCTTCACCCCGGGGGAGGTCGCATCCCGCAAGGTCCTGCCCCGTCTTTCCCTTCACGAAGGCGACCTTCTGCAGACGCTCGAGATGGCGGAGCGCCTGGGAATCCTCCCCTCGGAGACCATCCTTCTTGGCATTCAACCCGACTCCGTGGGACCCGGGCTGGAACTGTCTTCGGTGCTCGTCGGAAAGTTCGATTCATACGTTAAAACGGCATTGTCGGCCCTACGGGACGGCATCGAACAGCCTTGAAAGCCCAGTTACCGGGTTCCGTTTTTTCCCCGCCTGCTATATCATGATCCGACCAAATGTCGAACGGAGGCCGCCGTTCATGAGGATCCTATACCTGACATCCGCGTTCCTTCTGTTGTGGGTCATATCCGCCATGGGTTGTTCACGCGAGCAACTTGTTCCGACAATTCCGCCGGCTCCCACGCCGACCGTCACCTTCTCCCCGACCGCGACCCCTCCGCCCCCCAAGATGATCTTCGTCACGAGCACATCCTGGGCGGGTTCGGACATTGCCAGTCTTGCCAACGCCGACGCTCTCTGTCAGGCGCAGGCCGGCGCCGCCGGCCGGGCCGGCACTTGGCGGGCCTGGATCTCCGGCGGCGGGGTGAACGCCATCGACCGGATCGCGGATGTGGGTCCTTGGTACCTCGTGGACCAAACCACCCTCGTGTTCAACAACAAGACGGGCCTGGCGGGTGCCCCCATCAACCCCATCATCCTGGACCAGTACGGCAACTACGTTGGGGATTTCGGGATCTACGCCTGGACGGGCACCGCGCCGGGCGGAACCGCCGACGGTGTCGACTGCTCCAATTGGACGACGGGAGCCTCCACCGGGACGATCGGCAGTGCCACGCTGGCAACGAGCAATTGGACGTCCATCTACACGGACAGCTGTTCGAACGCCTATCGCCTGTACTGTTTCGAGCAGTAGGGCCGGTTCGTGGAGTGCACCCAGGCGGCCAACCGGAAGAATTGTCCCTGCACGTATCCCTGCGAGAAGCGGGGGAAGTGTTGCGATTGCGTGGTTTACCACCGCAAGCGCGGCGAACTTCCGGCCTGCTACTTCTCCCCGAAGGATGAGGCCACCTACGATCGGTCGATCTCCTTCTACATCGAGTGCCAGACCCGCCGCTGATCCGGGCGGTTCTCCCTGTTTCCGCGAACGCATCAGGAGCTTGTTCGCCGGAGGTTAACCGTTCATCCCGTTGGGAATGAGTGATCCACGACAGGCGGCTTGAAAACCGGTTTCGGTAACCTGCCGGCATCCTGCTAGGAACCCATGAACGAGTATTTTCTTTCACCTGAACCGAAGGTCACCCTGGTCAATGCCTTCGCGCGTCCTTTCGACAACGCGGTGGCCACGGCCAGGACCTGCTATTCCGCCAAGGGCATCATCACGCCCGACCAGGTGGCCGGTGACGGCCTGGAGGACGCCGACCGCGCGAAGCGTCAGGCGGTGCGCGACGCCCTGGGACGTTCCATCTACCAGGCGGGGCATCACACCACCTTTCAGCACGCGGCTTTCCAGTTCACGCTGGAGAACGTGTCCCGCCAGTTCGTGTGGTCGTTCCTGCACAGCCACCCGTTCTACAACTCCGAGCAGGTTTCCCAGCGGTACGTGACGGTGGATCCGACGGCCACGTCCATCCCGCCGCTGGTCGGCGGCGCCTTGGCGACCTACCAGGAGACCGTGTCCGCGCAGATGGAGGACTATCGGCGCCTCATCCACGCCATCCGGCCGGTCGTCGAGAGGGAATACCAGGCGCGATTCCCGAACAAGGACCTTTTCGATCCGCGGACGTCCGCCATCATCCAACGCAAGGCCCAGGAGGTGGCCCGCTACGTCCTGCCGGTGGCCACCTTCACCTGCCTGTACCACACGGTCTCGGGCCTGACACTCCTCCGCTACTGGCGCATGTGCCAGGGCCCCGACGTCCCGTTCGAGCAGCGGTTCGTGGTGGGACGCATGGTGCAGGAAATGTTGAAGTGCGATCCGGGTTACAAGAACGTCCTGGAAGATCCCCTGCCCGACGCCAACCTGCCTGCGGCGGCCGTGATGCGCACCTTTCCCAATCCCGACCGGAAGGCGTTCCGGAAGGAATTCGACGCGTTCCTCGGGGGCAAGACCTCCAAGCTCGCGGACTATTCGCACGAGGGGGAGGCCGTCCTGGCCGCCGCCGTGAGGGAGGTCCTGGGACTCCCGAAGTCGGCTCTCAACGACGAGGATGCCATCGCGCGGGTGATGGATCCGTCCCAGAACGCGCTATTGGGCGAGGCCATGAACCTCGCAAGCCACGACAAGTTGACTCGCGCCCTCTTCCATCCGCATTACACGTTCCGCAAGAAGATCTCGCATACGGCCGATTCGCAGGACCAGCGCCACCGGATGACCCCGGCCTCGCGGCCGATCCTTCCGGCCCTCTCGATGGACGAACCCGATTACATCACCCCGGCCCTCCTGGCGGAGGACAAGCGGGCCCTGCAAGTCTTCGCGGATTCCATGAACCGCACCTGGGACGGCATCCGCAAGCTCAAGTCGATGGGCGTCTCGGTCGAGTTCGCCTCGTACCTCCTGCCGAACGCCGCGGCCCTGCGTTTCACGGAATCGGCGGATCTCCTGAACCTGCACCACAAGCACGCCATGCGGCTCTGTTACAACTCGCAGGAGGAGATCTGGAGCGCGTCCGTGGACGAATCCCGCGAGGTTTCCCGCGTGCATCCGAAGATCGGCCGCTGGCTGATGCCCCCCTGCGGCCTGCGGTTCCGGGCCCGCGTGGTGCCCCATTGCCCGGAGGGGGAGCGTTTCTGCGGGGTCACGGTGTGGAAGATGGATCGCGCCGAATACCGGAGACTCATCTAGGAATGGATCGTGCGAAAGATGTGAAAGGCGGCCGTAGGTGGGCTCTTCGAACTTTTCGCACTTTTCAAACGGCAGGATCGGGAAGATCGTGAAACTGACCCTCAAGATATCGGCCATCGGGATCCTCATGGGGATGATCGCCCTGTACTCGTTCCCGGGCTTGGCTCCCGCCTCGAGCAAGGCCAAGCCGGGCCGCAGGACCACCAGCGCCGACCTGTCGAAGAAGGTCAAGGCTTGGGCCTACGAGAAGGGGACCTCCGGCGTGGCTTCGAAGGTGAAGGGCGTTTTCAAGAAGAGCGCCCGGACGATCGAGGTGAAATGCGGCTTCCAGAACGTCACGTCCCGCACCATCCGGGGCGTGCGCGGCTACCTCCGTTTCGCCACCCTGTTCAACGAACCGCTCTACGACCTGTCGTTGGAGGCCGTCATGCCCATCGAACCGGCCCAGCAGTCCGGAATGGACTGGAAGCTCAAGCGTGAGCATTTCCCCTCCGAAGAGGCCTTCAACCGTTTCTGCGATACCCCCCTCGAAAAGATGCGGCAGATGTGGGTCCCCACCGTGATCGTCTTCGAGGACGGCACGACCCTGCAAGCCACGAAATAGACGCGGAACGCGAAACCGCGAAAGACGACCTTCCCGAGGGCGAAGAAAGCCGATGACCCCATCCCGACTCGTCCTCTTCGATATCGACGGCACCCTCCTCACGACCTTGAAGCGCGCGTGGATGCATCCCTTCGCGGATGCCGTCGCGGAGGTCTTCGGGAAGCGGCCGGAACTGGAAGGCTTCACCGCGGGAGGGAAGACCGACCCGCAGATCGTACTCGAAATGACCGCGCCGCTCGGCGTTCCGGCGGAGGCGGCGTGGGCCGCCGTCCCGAAGGTTCGGGAGAGCTATCTTCGGCGTCTGAGGGATGTGGTTCGCGAACCCGAGGATGTCGTGCTGAAGCCCGGGGTTCGGCCTCTTTTGGAGCGTCTGGACGGCGAACCTCGTGCGGCTTTGGGCCTCTTGACGGGGAATTTCGAGGAGGGAGCCCGCATCAAGCTGGAGCCCCATGGCTTGAACCGGTATTTCCCGATCGGGGTCTTCGGCGAGGGGGCCCGTCGCCGGGTGGAGCTGGCCGCGCGCGTGGAGCCGTTGGCCCTCGGGCGGCTCGGCCGCGCCTTCCCGGGAACGGACACGGTCCTGGTGGGCGACACCGTCTACGACATCGAGTGCGCACGGGCCATCGGGGCACGGATCGTGGCCGTGGCCACGGGTCCCGTGCCGGAGGAAACCCTGCGGGCGGCAGGGCCGGACGTTTTGTTCCGGGACCTCTCCGAAACCGATCGCGTTCTGGATTCGATCCTGGGATGAGGGAAGAACGCCGTTCTTCGTGTCTTCGTGACTTCGTGGTGGAGGGATCGACGCCTTGATCATCCGTCTGGCGCACAGTCCCGACGCGGACGACGCGTTCATGTTCCACGCCCTGGCCAACGGGAAGATCGACACCGGGGGCCTTGTCTACGAGCACGTCCTGAAGGACATCCAGACCCTCAACGAGGCGGCCCGGGAGGGCCGCTACGAGGTCACGGCGCTCTCGGCCCACGCCTGGGCCACCGTGGCGGACCGTTACGACATCCTCACCCACGGCGCATCCATCGGCATGAAATACGGTCCGATCGTGGTCGCGAGGGAGGATCGGCCCCTGGAATCCTTCCGCGTTATCGCCGTGCCGGGCCGTCTCACGAGCGCCTACCTGGCGCTGAGACTCCGCGCCCCCGGATTCCGGGAGAAAGTGATGCCGTTCGACGCCATCCTGGAAGCCGTGGCCGACGGCCGGGAGGAGGCGGGACTTCTCATCCACGAGGGTCAACTCACCTACCAGGACCGGGGATTGAGGCGGATCGAGGAACTCGGGGAATGGTGGTTCGGGAAAACAGGGCTCCCCCTTCCGATGGGCGTGAACGCCATCCGTCGGGACCTGGCGGAGGACCTGAAGCGCCTCGTCTCGTCCCACCTGAAGGCCTCCATCCTCTACTCCCTGGGACACCGGCAGGAGGCCCTCGATCACGCGTTGAAGTTCGGCCGCGGCCTCACCCGCGACGTGGCCGACCGGTTCGTGGGGATGTGGGTCAACGAGAGGACCCTGGACATGGGGGAGGAAGGGAAGCAGGCGATCCGCCTCCTGCTTGATATGGGGGTGGACGCAGGCCTGGTCCCGTCCATGCCGGCCTTGAGGTTCATCGAATGATGGTCACGGCTGAAAAACGATACCCCCTCACCCTGCCCTCTCCCCCAAGGGGGCGAGGGGGAAACTCTTTTATTACCCCCTCCCGGTTACGGGAGAGGGTAGGGCGAGGGGGATTGAAGGGGCCGGGGAAGTCTTGTCGCATCAGTGCTCATCCCCATCCATCCGTGGCGGACATGCCGTTCTTGGGGGCTCGGGGACTTGGGGGTGGAATTCCGTGATCCCACCCATCCTCGACGTGGCGGCCGCCATCCTCTTCCGGGACGGGAAGTACCTCATCACGCGCCGGTGTGACGGCGATTCCTTCGGCGGTTACTGGGAGATCCCGGGGGGCAAGAAGGAGCCGGGCGAGACGCTGGAGGCCGCCGTCGTGAGGGAGATCCGCGAGGAACTGGGGCTCGAGGTCGAAGTGAGGTCCTTCTACCGCACGGTGCGGTACCCGTATCCGTCCCGCACGGTGGACCTGCACCTGTTCCATTGCCGCATCGTCTCGGGGGAACCGAAGGCCCTGGAGTGCGGCGCTTTCGCCTGGGTCAGGCCCGAGGACCTGGGAACATACCGCTTCCCGGACGCGGACGCGACCCTCGTCGGGGAATTGTCCGCCAAGGCGGACTGGGCAGTTTAATTCCAAAAGAAGTTAGGAGTTTGTAGTTAGGAGTTAGAAGTTATCGATGACGACGTTGCCGAGACGACGACTCCGGACCCCCCACTTCTAACCCCTCACTGAGACTGCCGGTAAAGTCCTCCGGATACTTACGACAAACTACGACAGACCCCTCTCCCTGCCCTCTCCCGTGAACGGGCGAGGGAATAAAGGGAATGCTCCCTCCCCCGCAAGCGGGGGAGGGACAAAGGGAGAGGGGGCGTATCATTTGGGGTGACGGTGGGGTTTTCCGACAGTCTCTCACTGTCATCAGAAGCTGTAGCCCGCGGTCGCGGACAGCACCGACATCACCGCGTCCCCTTCCTTGTCCACCGGGATCAGTCCCCTCGCGTAGCGCACGTCCAACAGGAAACGGGCGATCTCGATCTGGAGGCCGCCCGTCGCACTCGCCGTGAACACGTTCGAGTCGGGTTTCAGGTCGGCGTCCAGCGAGGCGCTTGTTTTCGCCTCGAGGATGGGGCCGAAGTCCGGCACGTCGCTGACGACCGTCTCCATCCGACCTTTTTGCCGCCGGGAGAGGAGGACGCCCGGGACCGCGCCCGCGAAGAAATGGATGCGCGGGGTTTCCGAGGCCGCCAGGAAGCGGATGAGAAGGGGCGTCTCGACGAGGAGGGAATCCACCGTGGCGCGCCAGGAATCCGCCGTGGAGACGGTTCCGCCCGGGTAGGGGATCCGCACCTCGCGCGTGGCGCTCCACTCATGGGTTTGGAACGAGACCAGGAACTCGGGTTGGAAGAAGATCCTCCGCCGCAATTCCATCCAATAGAAGGCGCCGCCCTCGTATCCCGAGCCGCTTTGGACGTCGATCCCGTCCTGGCCCGCCGGTTTCACCCAGTTCAGGCCGACCCGGAGCCCGAATCCCCGCCGCGGGCGGTCCAGGTCGGCGGGAGCGTTCACGGAAGGCGCCGCGGTCGCCGTGGGAGGCGCCGGGGGCGCCGGGGCCGTGACGCCTGAGGCGATGAGCGAGTCGGCGATCTGCTTGAGGGCCGTATTGTCGGGATTCAACGCGAGGGATTTCTCGTAATAGTAGAGGGCCTCGCCCTTGCGGTCCTGCCGGAACCGGCAATGGCCCATGGACTGGTAGGCCTTCCAGTGCTTCGGGTCGACCTGGGCGGCGGCCTCGTAGTACTTGAACGCCTGTTCGTAGTCCTTCTGCTTGTAGAGGGTCAACGCGGCCTGGTAGTACTCCTCGGCCGTGGCGGCGGGAAGGAGGGTGGGGAGAAGCAAGGCGGCGGCCAGGAGCCAGGGCAGGTTTCTCGACATGGTGCCAGCCAGTATACCCTTTGTTCGGCCCTTTCTTCCCTGGGGCGGATGAGGTTGTCGGTGATGGTGTATCATCCCTCCCATGGAGAATCCCCGTATATATGGAAAGTCCCCCTGCCGGGTGGTCCTGGTACACGGCGGTCCCGGGGCGGCGGGGGAAATGGGACCTCTCGCCAAGGAACTCTCCGTCTCCCGGGGGATTCTGGAGCCCCTCCAGACCGCCCACACGGTCCCGGGACAGGTGGAGGAGCTGAGGACCCTTGTCGAGAGGCACGCGGAGTCCCCGGTGGTGCTCGTCGGCTATTCCTGGGGGGCCTGGCTTTCGTACCTTCTGGCGGCTCGTCACCCGCGGCTCGTCGCCAAGCTGCTCCTGGTCTCCAGCGGGCCTTTCCGGGAACGTTACGTTCCCGACATCGAAGCCACCCGCTATTCGCGGCTGACCGGTCCCGAGAAGGACGAGATCGCCGCCCTCCTGCCCGTCATCGAGGGCCAAGCGGGCGGAGACCGGGAGAAAGCGTTCAGGCGATTCGGGGAGCTGTTCACGCGCACCGACGCGTTCGATCCCCTGCCTTCGGAGGAGGGGGAGGTGATCCTCGACCCGAACATCTTCCGGAATGTCTGGCCCCAGGCGGCCGCCATGCGCGCAAGCGGGGAATTGATCCGAATCGGGTCCTACGTGGAATGTCCCGTCGTGGCCCTGCATGGTGACCATGATCCGCATCCGGCGGAGGGCGTGCGGGAACCCCTGGAGGAGGTTCTCCGCGAATTCCGGTTCATCCTGCTGAAAGAATGCGGCCACCGGCCCTGGGCGGAGCGACGGGCTCGAGCTGACTTTTTCAGGTTGTTGGAGGAAGAACTCTCGTCTGAATGAGGAATGAAGAATTGACGGCAAGCAAATGAATACGCGCTTCAGGATTCTGTGGACCTCGGTCGGGGTGCTGGCCGTCGTCCTGCTCTCGCTTGCGGTCCTGTCGGTTGTTGGCGCGCATCGGTTCCGTTCGCTCTACGCCGCCGAGAAGGCGGAACTTTTCCGGGCTGGGATTGCCGCGCCCGTGTTCCTGCCGGATCCCGCCCGGGTCCGGAAACTGCCAGAGCCCGTTCGGCGCTATCTCGAGATCCTCTCCGTAAAACGCGAAGCGGCGGGCCGGATGTTGGTCCTGCACCAGTCCGGCGTCTTGCGTTCCGCGCCCGACGCGGCCTGGACACCATTCACGGCGGAACAGGCCTATTCGGTGATCCCGCCGGGTTTCGTGTGGCTGGCCCGGGCCCGCATGGCACCGGGGATCGATCTCTGGGCCCGCGACAAGTATGTCGACGGCCGCGGACACATGCTCGTCACACTGCTGGGACTCGTGACCTTGGCCGACGCGACCGGCCCCGATCTCGACCGGGGAGCGGCCCTGCGTTTCCTGGGCGAGATTGTGGCGTTTCCCCCGGGGATCGTCGCGCCCGACGTGGGATGGCGGACCATCGATCCGCGCCACGCGGGACTCTTCATCCGGCGTGGGGACGAGCTTTGGGACGGCATCGCCGAGTTCGACGGCAGGGGTCTTCTTTCGGCTTTCCACGCCCGGCGGCCCATGGACCGGGGCGGGAGGAGCGAGGAGCATGCCTGGAGCGGCACCTTCTCCGATTGGCGCGAAATCGACGGACTTTTTTTCCCCGGACATTGGGAAGCGACCTGGCACCTACCGGATGGCGACTTCACAAGCGTGAAGATCGACATCCGACGGATCGCGACGGAGTGATCCCGTGATCGTCCTCCGCCCTCTCCTCTTTCTCGCCGCGTTCGGTTGGGGGCTTACGCGCCTCGTGCCCGGGTGCTATTTCGGCGACTGCGGCGAGGTCCTGGCGGCCGTCTTCGCCAGCGGCGTGCCGCACCCGACCGGGTTCCCGGCGTACCTGGCCCCCGCCACGCTCCTCGCCCGATGGGGGCGCACGGCGTACT
>CAZGWJ010000027.1:0-30864 GCA_964529445.1 uncultured bacterium | reverse complement strand
TTTCAGGTTCCAGGCCCAGAAGGTCCGGGACCCGCCGAGATCCGTCCGGTAATAGGACCCCAGCATGGAGCGGTCACCCCAGAACGGATAGGCCGCGTTGGCCCCTCCCGCGAGGCAGAACTCGCTTCCCTTGGAAAGGAACTGTCCCCACAGGAGGGACATGTCGGCCCAGCGCATCCACTTCACGGGCAGGACGAAATCCGCGGAAGCCATCAGTCCCTTCGTCTCGAGCTGGATGGACTCAAACTCGGTCTTCTGGGTCCGGTATCCCGTCCCCAGGACCAGTTTGTCCTTCCAACCCTGCAGGGCGGCGATGTCGAGGGAAGCGACCCCCTCGAGTCCCGAGAACGTGCGCGCCGAGGCCGTGTTGGTCTGGGAATCCACGGAATAGGGAAGATCCATCGTGACCCCCGCTGTCGGGACCGCCTGGGGTACCAGGACGAGGTTGGGGGTAATCTCCTCCATCTTCGTGACGAAAGCCCCCGCACTGGCGAAGACCTTCTTGTCCTTGGGATTGCGGCGCTGAAGGGTCAAACCCGCGACCAGTCCCCTTCGATTCGGGGTGGCGTCCCCGTAGGGCAGGATGTTGTCGTCGATCCGGCTGTAAGGCGCGAAAGCAGGGCGTCCCACATCAAGGAAGAGGGAGCGGTTGCGGCTGCCGATGAGGTCGAAATCGCGCAACTCATCGCCGCTGATGTAGCCGCTCGTGGTGCCGACGGGTGTGCGGCGGAGGGTCTGGGCGCCGGGCGAATAGAACAAGGACCCCACGTTGACATACTTGCCCTCAAGACGCAGGCCGTAAGCCTCGAGCGATCCCGGAGCCCATGCTTCCAGGGAACCCTCCCCTCGGGCCGCCCAATCCTCGTAGACCCGGTCGGGGTTGCGGGCATCATCCTCGTAGCGGTTCCCCGCCAGTTCGAACGAGGCCTTCACCGTCAAGGCCTCCCCGATGGGCAGGTCCAGGCGGGGTGTGACACTGGTGATGCGGTATTTCTGCGCCCAGGTCATGTCGAAATCTTCCAAGTAATCCAATTCGGCGCTGTCCATGTCGTCCCACAAGAGGAGTCCCGTCCCCGTGATGCCGAACCTCTTCTTGAGGAAGGAGGCATCGACTTGTCCCCCGAAATAGTAGTTCCCGAAACGGTTGGTGGCCGGCGTGACGCGCCCGCCCAGGACATCCGCCGAGGCGGAGGACAAATGGATGCGATCGGCCCACTCCTTCGCCACGTGGGCGGTCAGACCGCGCAGATGCCAAGCCGGGCCTTCCGTCATGGAGAGTTCCTCGATCTCGGAGTACATCTGCTTGAAGTAAGTGGGTTTGAAACGGTAATGCCACGGGTCGTCGTTCCAGAGGGTCAGGGGCGTGTAGCTCTTGAAGAGGTCGCCCACCTGGACGGAACCCACCGAATTGAAGGACGAGATCGTGAACTTGCGGACCTCGAGGACCGGGGTGATCTCATCCACGTAGTACCAGCCGTAGGTGGTCCACATGCGGGTGCGGAAATCGAACAGGATGTTGGGCACCGGGATGCTCCGGAGACGCACCTCCATGAGGTTGACGGCCAACCGGGAGAGGGGCGGGTTCAGGCGGTCAGGACCCAGTCCGCGACGGGTGACCATCCAGCCGCGGCCGTAGGCCCCCACCTCGCTGCCGGTCTTCGAAAGGGCACCCTTCTGCTTCTCCTCGAAACCCTGAAGACGGGCCTCCATAAGGGCCACTCGTTCCTCGGCCTTGGCCACCTCGACGTTCATTCGGGACAGTTCCACACGGAACTCGGCGATGAGCGCCTTCATGTCCCGAGCGGCGGCCGGGCTTGCGGACAAACCGGATCCGGCGGTGCCGGGAACCTGGGCCATCAGGCGTTCGGAAGCGCGGGCCGTCAATTCGGCGACCTCAAGATTCGAAAGAGATGCGGTGTCCCCCAGCGTAGCGGGAAGATAACCTTCGCGTTGTAGCCCCCTCAGGCTCTCGTCGATCCAGGGGGCGCGCTCGTTCGACAGCAGAGACCCGTGCCAGGCGAAAGCCGGGGCCGCACCCATCGCGAGAAGGATCATTGTCAGGATCGCGCGTTTCAAGTTCGTTCCCATCCTAGAACAGCACTTTCATGTATGCGTAGACCTGGTCGCCATCGTAGTCGTTGGCGGGGACGGTCGCACTGCGGAATTTCACGTTCTCGTAACGGGCCTCCACCTTGCCGCCGCCCCAGGGGACGTCGTAAGCCATGCCGAACCCGTAGTTGTCGGTCTTGTTGTCCACCCGCGGGTAGGTGTAATCGGACTTCCAGGTCTCGCGGCTCACGTGACCCATGAGGTTGACGTAGGGAAGGACGCGACCGAAGAGGATGTGTACATCCCAGACGTCCTGCTTGAACATCGTGGCGATGTCGGACTGGGTATCGTCCACGGCCTTGCCGGAAACGGTGTTGGACCCGACATGGAAACCCAGGTAGAGGGGCTTCGACAAACCGGCCAACTGGTTGACCTGCCACTTGTTCGTGAAGGCCAGGTACTTGTACGACTTGATGTGGGACAGCTTCTCCAGGGTGGTGGGATCCACCATGGGGATGCGTTCAGTGGGTTGGCGGAACCGGTAACGTACGATCTCTGCCTCGGAAATGTTGTTCATCGTCGTGACCGCGCCCCCCGGCAAGGTGACAGGTTCGGCTCGGCCTGCGAGGATGTTGTTCATGTAGGCATCCCGGACCGGCTTGGCGGTGCCGCCGAAGCCGCCCCACATGTGATCCCCCCAGACGCCCTCGTCCTCCGGATAGTAGAAGGTCACGAACTGCCAGGGTTCGATCAGGTAATGGCCGCTGTTGTCGTGGATGGCGCGATACTCGGTGCGATTCGCCAGATCGACGTTGAGCACGAAGTAGTCGAGGATCTTGGGCAGTTTTTCCTTCATCCACTCCTCGCGGCGCCCGTTCCAGCCGAAGTTGGCCAGCCAGCCATGCCGGTTGGATTGGGGTGTCGTGGCTTCGGCGATCTCGCCATACCGGTCCTTGCTGCCGTCGAGGTATTTGCTCGCCCATCCCATGTTCGAGAAGTTCAAACCGGTGAGGGAAACCTTGCTCTGGAAGTTCGAGTAGTCCGGCGTGATGTTCTGCAGGGTGAAGTTGAGGGGGTACACGCTGGCGGTGGCGCGGCCCGCGTAGCCCAGCAGGTTCGGAGCGGGGTCGATCAGACCATCCCCATCCTCGTCCCGGATCCCGTCCCCGTCGGGATCCCAATAGCCGGTGTAGAGACGGCTCATGGCGCCGTCGAAGGTGAGGAAGAGGGGCGCGAGATCGATGGAAACAACACCCTCGTAGCAACGCAGGTCCATGTCGGGACTGACGGCCTTGACGCCGTTGGTGTTGTCCACCCAGATGGCCGAGAAGGTGGTCCCGAGCCGGTCGTTCTTCAACCAAGGGCGGTTGACGCGAACAGCGTATTCAAACCATTCCCGGACCAGCATGCGGCCCAGGATGACCGTGGCCTTGGTCTGGGGACCCACGTAGGGCAGATCGCTGACCTTGAAGACGACGCCGTCGAACACCCGGTCCGAGGTGGACTGGACGCTCCCGCCCACGAGGGACTTGGTCTCGACGAAACCGAGGCTCCGGATGTAATCATCCCAGATCTTCAGGTTCTTGTCGTCGGACCAGGGTTTGATGTGGTAGGGACGGTCGAATCGCTTCGGGATCTCCGGCTCGACACCCCGCGTGAAGTCGCCCAGCGTGGTATCGGCCGTGTAGGCCTCCTCCAGGAATTGGAGGTTGACCTTGCCCACCCGGGTATCGAAGCTCATGTCGACCTTGGGGCGGCCCATGTACATCGAAACGGCCGAGGTGTCCCCGTTGTCGTAGGGCAGGTAGCCGCCGAAACCGCCTGTGATGCTTCCCTTCCCGATATCGGCCCACATGCCGAAGTAGAAATCCTGCCCCCAGGTGGTGACCCGCTGGTTAGGCAACTTTGAACCGGTGGCGAGGGATGCGGGAGCGGCACTCTTGAGTGTGAAATCCTCGAACTTGGTCCGGGAGTTGGTGTTGAAATTGGGCGAAGAGGATTGCTTGTTGGCTTTCTTGAGGACTCCCTCGGGACCGGCCATGGCCTCGGCGATCCGGGCGGTCTCCTTCTCGCGGGCTTCGACGTCCTTGTTCATGAGGTCGAGGCGCGTCCGCAGGTAGAGCGACTCCTCCTTCAATGCTTTCAGCAAGGCATCCACTTCACCGGCCGCGGCGGGAGGGGCATTGACCGGCAAAGGTTCCCCGGGCGCCGGCAAAGCCGACATTTCCATGAGGGGCGCCTCGGGAAGGGCCATGGGAGCTTCCATCACCGGAGCCGAAGGCACTTCGATCGGCGGCATCTCGGCAGGACGGGCGACCGGTTGCGGTTCGGGAAGCTGGGGGGTGGAAAGCCGGGCCTTGGCCTTCTCGGTATAAAAGGCGAGTTGGAGGCGGGTGACGGTCTCCCCGCGGTCCAGGACCGCGGCATCCTGGGCGTCCAAGAGATTCCACTGGGACAGGTTGCGGACGCGCTGGTACAGCTCCTCTTTCGGAGTGACCTCCTCGAAGGGCGAGGCGAACGAGACCGCCGGAAGGACGGCCAGGAATGCCAGGACCCGGATGTATCGCATCAAGCGCAAGAGCGTTCCCATTTCTTCGAGTTCACTTGCCCGGAGGCACGACGCAGACCTCGTCCACATAGACGACATACTGGGGCCCGCCGGTCTTGTTGTCCTTCACGCGAAAACCCTCGATCTTGTTCCACTGGATGGCCACCCCGTCGTTCATCTTGGCCCCGTCCCAGAAACCGCCGACGGCCGGGAAATCCTTCAGGGGAATCTCGATCTTCTTCCATTCGGTGGTGAGATTTCCGTACTTGCCGATGCCGACGGAGACTTCGACCTCCTGGCTGTCGTCCTTGGTGTCGGTCAGCGAGATCATGATCGGCTCGTTGCCCTTGGCGCCCTTCGCCCAGAAACGGAGGACATAGCCGTCATCCCGGGCCTTCTGGATGTCGAATCCCTGGCCGGTATCGCAGATGATCCCCGAATAATCGACCGGATTCAGGATGCACTTCAAGGCCGCCTTGCCACTGTACACCTCTTCGTCGCTCATGCTCCCACTGCCACCGCCATACGGGTAGATGGCCGCTACGCTGTCATCGACGAAAACCACCACGGCGGCCCCCAGTTCGGGTTTCTTGGTGCCTCGCGCGGCCGCTGGATTTTCCAATCCGTCAGTCAACGAATGATGGGGGGCCCCCTGATTCACCCAAACGGCCCCGCAACCGGTCAGGTAATAGGACGCGATGAGAGCCAACGCGAAAAAGAGGATGATCTTGAAGCGCAAGCCGGAACTCCATGAAGCGAGGAATGCTCGGGAGGTCGTTGAAACCGTTCAACAACCTGCTTGAAAAGCCGGGCTATTCTACACAGGGGAACCTGGAGCGGTATCTAAAAATCTTTCTTGGCAAAAAGATACCCCAACCCCAAAAACATGATTTGAAGAAGGAGGCAACGGCTCGGTTAAAACGATAAAACGAGCCGGTCTTCTTTAATCCCCCTGAAGGACATCCAAACGTTCACGGGTCTCATCCGCTGATAGGGCCTTGATATAGGAAAAATCGAATGCCCGCACCAGTGGATCACCCGCCTTTTCCACCAGAACGGCCGCCATATACCGGTTGTCCCTTTCCTCGTTGTCGTCACGCGGAAGACGGATGGAGAGATTGTCATACCGGGCATGGGTTCCGGCCGGCAGATCGAATGGCCCCACGCGGTTCAGACCCGAGAAATGATCCCGGGTCGTGTCGACGACCGTCAGCGTCATGCCGGACAGGTCCTCGGGGGAGCGATTCCGGATCTCGACGGAAAAGGGTACCGAGCTCCCCTTCGGTGCGGTGGCGGGAACGAGCATCCGAATCTCGAACGGAAGAGCGCCCTGACTTTGCCTCATGCTGGAGAAGGCCGCGGCTCCCGCCAAGGCCCACTCCATGCGGCTGTAGGGCCCCTGGAATCCCCAGATGAGGCGGTACATGTCGTGCCAAAACATGCCTAAATCCGCGTTCACGGCGTGCCACTTTCGGAAAATGCCCACTTGGCGATCGTGGAGTTCCTGCGGTCCCGGTGGATCGACCGTGTTCTGAACCCAGTTGAAGTCCACCATCTCACCCAGGACGTACATGCCGTTCCCGCGGGCCAGGTAGGGCGGCCAATGGCGCTTCATGGCCTCGATGTGGTCGCGCCCGCTCTCGTACAGCATGATCTGCACGAACGACAGGCCCGCATCCATGAACATGGCGGGATCCTGCCCATGCTGATGCCCCATCTCCCATCCCAGCGTGAAAGCAAAAACGGGTTTGGTAACTTTCGCTTCCCCGAGGATGTCGCGCACGACACCCGCCATGCGATGGGCCCGCCACCAGTTGAAGAGCTTCTTGAGGCGCGCACTGCCGCCTTGCTCGTACTGGCGCGCGAGCCAAAGCATGCGTTCCTCGCGCGTCCAATCCAGGTATTCGGGTGGAACCGGGATGTTGAGGTTCTTCACCATCTCCTCCACCAGCTCGTACCCACCGAATCCCAGTCGTAGGTAATCGAACCCGATGTAATCCACGTGCGGATCCGCCTCGAGATCGCGAAGAAGCTCCACCAGATCGCGATGCCTCTGGGCGTCGTCCAGCGAGATGTGTCGAACGGGCATCAGGACGTCCTTCTTGGCGTCGTAACCGGTGGAATACTCGTAATCGGCCTGTTCCCATCCGTCACCGACGACCTTGAAGGCCGTGATATAAGCACCGAACTTCAATCCCGCCTCGTGAGCGGCTTTCCCGTATCGACGGGCCGTCTTGCGGTCCCAGGAGCTGAAGGGATATTCCACCGCCTTGCGCTTGCCCCAAATGGCCGTCTGTCCCACGAGATAGTAGAAAGCATCCGCTCCGATGAACCGAGCCCACCCGATGGCGTTCTCCGCCGAGGAGTGGTCGGGACCCGTCACCGGAGGGATGCGTCTCCCCTCCCGGTCGGATTTGCCGCCCTCCATCGTGAGCACCGAGAAACCGGGCGGCAGTTTCATGGATTTGAGCGGCGGAATCGTGAAAGCCGATTCGAAAGTACGGGGCGTGGCCCATTGCGGGGATTCCAGCGTCAGCCGTGCCAGATACGTGCCAGCCGGCGCATTGTAGGGGATGGGCCAATTCCCGACGAAACGGCCGTTGCGGTAATCCTGCTTCAGGGGAAGCCGGTCGAGGCCATCCACACTGACGACGCGTTGTCCCTCGCGGAAGACCTCGGCCACGGCCGACATGCGGCGGAGGAAGGGGCGATCGCCTCTTCCCAGGCGGAGATCGAAGGGAACCATCTCGTAGCGCAGGAATGTCCGGGATGGCATCACGGCGATGAGGTCCGGCACAACCTGGGGAACGCCCGCCGGCATCGGGGGCGACAAGGTGGCCCGAGCGATATAGACACCCGTCGCGGAAAGGAACATTGCCAGGAGAGCGAAACCTGTCCATCGGCTCTTCAGTCGGAGGGAGATTCCCGCACGGCGAGGCGGGGATACCAGTCCTTCCGCGGCTTCGCCTGGCGCCTCCGGGGCTTGCGGCAGGACCTCGACGGAAATGGCGCCGGGAAGGGGCACTTCGTCCCGTGGGGGCACCGAAGGTGCCTCGGCCGGTTCAGCCGCCGTTTCCATCGATACCGGTCCCGGCAAGGGAGTCATCGTGTCCGAAGCGATCGCCGACCTTGACAGCTCCTCAACCTCCGGGATCGCCGTGAACTCCATTTCGACGGGTTCCGGGCTCTCCGAAACCTCGGCTTCGACCGGGAGCGGATCTGCCGCGTCGAGGGTTCCCGTCCCGGGTGCCGCCCCTTCCCTTTCCATCGGGACGATCGGGACCGTATCCAAGGGATGCTCGTCCGAAGCAGGGTCGGAGCTGTCCGGGAAATCCGGGGGCTCGATGGACTCCACGGGCAGGGGCGGCGCCTGGGGGGAGGGAGGCGGACGGAAAGGCCTGGCTTCCCGCGCCTCCTGAAAGCGGCGCAGGAGGATCAGAAATCTCTCGGAGGGCCAGGCCGCCACTCGACCCGACCAGGAAACCGCATGGCCCCACCCCCTGCCGCAAGTCCTTATAAAGCGAAGCGAACCGTTTACGCCGAGCATGAGCACGGCCTTGCCGACGACGCTCAGGCCCCGAAGCGCCTCGCGCATCTGCTTCAGGGCCATCTTCGCGGCATCGCGAACGGGGGGAGCGAGCGGCTGGAGGGCCTCCCCCGCCTTCTCCACGGCGGTCCGGAGGCGGAACGGCTCCTTCCCTGCAAGGACCTCTTCGGAGGACACCTCCGCGGGAGTGGGCGTGTTGCGCGTGAGACGCACCACGGTCTCCACGTGGTAGGTCTGGGGGAACATGTCGAGGGGCTGGACCCAGTCCACGGAGAACCCGTGGCGGGAAAGCTGCTCGAGATCGCGGGCCAGCGTGGCCGGATCACAGGACACGTAGACGAGTCGCTCGGGATGAAGGGCCGTCACGCGGGCCAGGACTTCCGGCAGGACTCCCTTTCGCGGCGGATCAAGCAGAACAGCGTCCACCCGATCGAGACCCTGGCCCTTCAGGTGCAGGAGCGCCTCGCCCACGTCGCCCTCGACGAAGTCCACGTTCGTCCGGTGGTTCAAGGTCGCATTCTCCCGGGCGTCCGCCACCGCGGCAGCGACCTCCTCGACTCCCAGGACATAATCAGCCCGGGGAGAAACGGCCAGGGCCAGGGTCCCGATCCCGCAGTAGAGGTCCAACACGGTCCCCCATTGCCGCCGCTTCGGATCGGCCGGTCGACCGATGGCCTCGCGCACCACGGCATGCAGGATCTCGGCCTGCCGGCTGTTGACCTGGAGGAAGGACTGGAGCGACACCTTCAGGAGAAGCCCGTCGATGACCTCGTGGTAGAAGGCCCGGCCGCCGAGCGTCCGGGTCGTGGGGCCCAGCACAAGATTGGTCCTGGCCGGATTGATGTTCTGGAGGACCCCCACGAGGTTCGGCGTCTCTCGCATGAGCTCCTCAGCGATGCGCGGCAGGATGGCCTCGGGCGGTTCCGGAAGCAGGCTGGAACGATGCAGACGCTCGTCGGGCATCTCGGTGCGCGTCACGAAAGCCAGGAGGATTTCCCCCGTGGCGGCCCCGTGGCGCACGGCCAAGTGACGCAGGAACCCCCGATGCGGCTTTTCCTGGTAGGGCGTGAGTCCGGCGAGTTCCACCTTCTTCAGGGCGCGCTGAATGATCTGGTTGATGGCATCGGTCTGAATGGGACAGGAGACATAGGGCGCCAGGCGGTGGGTCCGAGGCTCATAGATGCCGGAGACGAAGTGTCCATCCCGCATCGAGAGCACGGGGAGAGCCTTGTTGCGATAGCCGTAACGATCGGGGGAAGGCAGACAGGGCTGGACGGCCAGGTTCTGGAAGTGCCCGATGCGCTCCAGGGCATCCGAGACGAACTGCCTCTTGGTCTGCAACTGGCGGTTGTACTCGATCTGCTGCCATTGACAGCCGCCGCATTCCTCGAAAATGGGACATTCCGGCGCCGTACGATCCGGGGAGGCTTCCAGGAGATCCACGATCCGCCCGCGGGCATATCGATCCTTGACCTGGACCACCTTGACGCGGGCCTTCTCGCCGGGGAGGGCTCCCGGCACGAAGACCGTGAAGCCTTCCAGGCGGCCCACCGCCTCGCCGCCGAACACCAGGGCGGAGATCGGAATCTCGATCGTGTCGCCCGTCTTCACTGGTTTTTCGGGTTTCGGATCCATCATCCGGCCCTCAGTTTTTCGAGCGCGACAGGCAATTCCTCGAAAGAGGAGATCTGGAAATCCACCCATGCCCGCCGCTCGGGGGAAAGCGCGTCAGCGCCCAAATACACGGTGGCCATGCCGCAGGCCTTGGCCGGTCCCAGGTTGAAGACCATGTCCTCCACGAGAAGGCAGTCAGCGCCTGCAAGGCCCAAAGCCGAAAGGACCCGGTCGTAGGCTTCCCGGTTCGGTTTCCCGACATAACCGGTCGAAGCGATCCCGAAGACCCGCGGGAAGAGGTCCGACAGGCCGAGCGCTTCCAGCATACGGGCCACGTACTCTTCCGGTGCGTTGGAGAAGATCGAGGCGGGCATGCCGGAGCCCCGGAGAGCCTCGCGCACGCCCGGGCGCGGGCGCAACGGACCGACGGGAAGACCCTGGTGGACATACTCGAGGAAATCAGCGGGGGACATGGCGTGGTGGATCATCAAACCGCGAAGCGCCGTGCCGTAGGCGTTGCGGTACCGGACCCGTGTTTCATGGGCCGATCCGGGATCGAGCGAGAGGCGCTCCTGGAAGAACCGCTCGATGCGGTCGTCCATCTCGTCGCGATGACGGGGATCGTCGTAAAGGGTGTTGTCGAGGTCGAAGAGAGCGTGTCGTACCAAGTGAAGTCCCTCAACCCGTCCATTCCTCGTGGAATGGCGTCGGCTGGGCATCATTATAGGGTTTTTGCGGAAGGGGCCAATCAACAACGTGGTAAGATTGGGGAAATCGAAACTCCCGCCGGGAGGTCCTCGTTGAAACGGATCCACGCCCCTCTAGCCCTTGTAGTCTTCCTGATCCTCGCCACCACCAGCGGTCATGCTTCCCGCGCCCGCGTGGAAGCCGCCGGTTCCATGGAATTCCTGTTCGAGGATGACAGCGCGACCCTGACACCCTTCCGGGTCGGCAACCCTGCCGGGCTCGCCCTCGTCCCGCGGATCGATCTATTCGACCTCTCTCTCCAATGGCGCATCGAGGAGTTCAACTATTCGTTCGGCACGGCGGAATACCGCACCCTCCGCCGCACCACCAGCACCCGGCCCGCCACGAAATCGGAGGAGTCCACCCTCTACGACGGCTTGACGGTCTTCCCGGTGGCGAATCTCGCCTTGCAGGTGGGCGGCACCCTGTCCCGACAGAAGGACGCCTACGACTTCACCGCCCAGTTGGCGGAACCCCAGCGGCGGCTTGGATTCGTGAGAACCGCCTACGATGGAGGCCTGGTGCAGGTCGGGATCGAGGGGGGCCTGAACGGAAGCGTCGAGAACCACGCATCCGGCTTATTGGCGCCGGGCCTGATCCGGGAATCCGGAAAGACCACCACCCAAACGAACACGGTGACCGGAGGCTTTCTTTTCCGTCTCCCGACACGGCCCGACACCGATCAGTGGCGCTTGAATTTCGGGGGCATCTATTCCCTCATGCCGCTCTCACCGCGGCGGGAGGACGAGAACACGATCTGGGTGGAATCCTCCGCGCTTCGCATCCAGGTCCGGGACCTCTACCGGATCCGGGGTTACAAAGCCTTCGGGCCCGATCTCTTCCTCGAGATCCCCGGACGGCTCCAAGCCGGCCTTTTCGCCCGAAAAACCAGCGTTGAGGGAACGATGGAACAGACCTCCGATCAGGCGTCCCTTCTCGGGAACACGCCGGCCCACAAGGTTTCCGACCAAGCGGGACTGTTCGGCGGCATGGGATTCAAGTTCGCGCACCCCGTTTCGGACTTCACGGATCTTCGCGGCGGCCTCTTCCTTTCCATCTCGAACGCCGAAGGCGATTCCTTCGGCCCGGACGGAGCGAAGACCTCCCGTTCGGAAACCGACGAAGTCGACCTTTCCTTGGGGATCGGCATCGCCTCGGAGGGCGATTACTCGGCCGGTTTCCAATATGTCTTGCGAACAGAGGGCGGTCACGAAGGCCTGGCGCCCTCCCGGCTGGAGCGGGACGTGGCGGAACAGAACTTCACCCTGGGGGGCGAGGACTGGTTCACGGAACGCTGGGCCTATCGAATCGGAATCACGTCTCAACTCATCGAGAACAAGGGGGGAACCCTCTACCAGGCGGATTACTTCTCGACGGAAGCCGGGTCCCGGGTCCTCTCGACCCTGTTAACGGCAGGCTTGGGCCACCAGCGGCAAAGACTCCTGGCGGACATGAAGGTCCATGCGGGACAGGCCTCGTACCTGACGGGGGACACCGGACGCTTTGCGACGCTGGTCGGGATCCTCCTCACGGCGACCCTGCTCTTCTGACGCCGATCCGCCGGATCGAAAAACGGTCACGAAAAAAAAGAACCCCCACCGGTTCCCCGGCGGGGGTTCTTTCACTTCCGGTCCGTCCCGGTTATGGGGTCCGCGGCACCGCCGGAACACCTCCCGGTGGAGGCGGCACGGTGGGCGTGGGAAGAGGCGGCAGGTTCCTCGTCACGGGCACCGGAGGGGCCTTGGCCGGCTTGGCTCCTTCCAACGGCCCTTCCAGATGCAGGTAGTCGAGATAGAGGACCACCGGCTTCATGGCTCCGGTCACATCCACGGCGAAGGCAAGGGCTCGGATGGACGTAAGGTCCATGCGGGCCGTCTTCAGGTCCTCGAGTCCGACGACGATGTTCGTGACGCGCTTGGGCAACAACTGTCCGGTCCAGGTATAGGAGTAACCCTTCCCGTCGTCCACCTTCAGGGAGTAGTTCAGAATCCGTTCCTCGTCGTTGAAGACGTCAAGATGGAGGGAGGTGAACCGGCTCCAGTCGTTGCGGGTCAGAGGCGTGACCGTGTCGAAACCCAGCTTCATGGAGGGAGCCCATACGATGCCGGGCGTGGGCGTCGGCATGAACTGGGCGGGGAGAAGGAACGTGGCCTTCATGGAACGACGTCCCTTGGTCTGGTTTTCCGCAGCGCTTTCCAGGGTGATATACCCGCCCGTGTTCCAGAAAAGGTCCGACTTGGGACGCTCGAAATCGTTCAAAACCTCGATCTTCACCTTTGGTTTCTTGCTCTTGAGGCTGTTCGTCAACCCCAATCCCACGACGATCGAGTAGAGGAGGAACAGGGCCAGGAGGACGCCCAGGACTTTCAAGGCTCGGCGCATGGTGTCGGTCTCGTTCTTGGGCGGCCCGAAAGGAACCGCAGGATTCAAAGCGAAAGCATTGTAACAACCGCCCCCCGACCCTGCAACACGGAAGCAACAAGACCGGGACGAAGGTTTACCGTTACTTCATGGCAAGAAACAGCCCGAATCGCCACGAAGGCACGAAGACGCGAAGTTCAGTATTTACCTGAAAAGGGCACCGTGTTTGCGTCGTTTCACCCGCCCATCTCGCGCCTGCCGCCTTACTATATGAAGGCCTGTCCATCTTCGAGCCTTCGTGGTGGATCCTAGGCATCAGGGTTTGGCACCACAGGACTTCCGGACGACCAGCTGGGTGGGCATCATGATGTGCTGGGGCACCCAGTTGCCGCTCTGGTGCCGGATCTTCCGGATGAGCAGCCGGGACGCCTCGGAGGAGATGCTGACGAAATCCTGCTTCACCGTCGTCATCTCGTAATACGGCATCGCGGACTCGGCGATGTCGTCGAATCCCACCACGGCCACCTCCTTCCCCGGCGTCAATCCCCTCTTCTTCAGGACATTGACCACGCCCATGGCCATGTAGTCATTGACCGCGAAGATGGCATCCGGGGGGGTCGGCAGGGACAGCAGTCTCTCGGCGCACGCCTCCCCGGTCTCGACATTGAAACGGCCCTCCGTCACGTACTCGTCCAGCAAGGGCAACCCGCGCTTCCGCAGGCCCTCCTGGAAACCCGTCCAGCGGTCGATGGCATTCCGGGAGGAGTCGAGGATGCCGTTCACGATAGCCAGCCGCTTGCGTCCCAGGCCTGCCAGGTGGTCCACCACCATGACGGCGGCTCCCACGTTATCGCTGTCCACGAAATCGATGCGGGGATCGTCGATCCGGTAGGAGATGAGCACGAAAGGCAGGCGCTCATCCACCATGCGGCGCACCTCCTCCTCCTTCAGGTAAGGCGACACGATGAGAACGCCGTCCACGATGTTATAGAAGGCCTTTTCGTACACGGCCTGGGGATCGTAATCGCCGGCCACGGTATTGATGAGAAGGCCGAACTTGTTCTCTCGCGCCACCTCGTTCACCCCGTTGAGGATGCCCATGTACCAGGAATTCCCGAAGTTCAACTGGTATCCCGTCCAGGAGAAGAAGACTTCCAGGATATTGGTCTGCTTGACCACCAAGCCGCGCGCAATGGGATTGGGCTTGAAATTCAGGTCCGCGATGACCTTGAGGACCCGCTGGCGGGTGTCGTGCAGGACATTGGGATTGTTGTTGAGGACCCTGGAAACGGTGGAGATGGAGACCCCCGCCTTTTTCGCGACGTCGTAGATAGTGGGCATGAACGCTCCCTTTCTCCGTCAGCCGTGATGGTGACCGAACATCGCCGAGAGCGCCATGATGGCGATTCCCCCGAGGAAGGCCGCGAGATGGACCCAACGGGCCTGCCGGAGATGGTGGACCTCCGGGACCAGGTCCGCCGTCGCCAGATGGATGAAGGTCCCGGCCGAGAAGCCGAGCGCCGCGCCCAACACGCGGTCTCCGCCTCCGGAAAGGACCCATCCCGACAGGAGCGCCCCGGCCAGGAGCGTCATCGCAACGATGAGGGCCACCCCCAAGACCGTCGTGCGCGACCGGCGACCCGCCAACAGGATGGAGGAAAGGGAGAAGAATTCCGGGACCTTGTGGGCCGCCGTGGCGAGGAACACCCACAACCCGAGGGTCGGGACCTGGACGGCGGATCCGAGGGCCACGCCGTTCACGAAATTATGGATCCCGAGGCCCACTGCGGCCACGTGCCCGATGGTGTGGTAACTGCAACCGTGTTCCTCGCACGAATGGGAGAAGGTGAACGTCTCGAGGAGATAAAGGAAGAGGAATCCGAGCAGCACCCAGAGGCCCACGGCCTCGCCCGAAAGCTCGGCCGCGTGGGGAAGCATATGAAGGAAGGCGGCGCCGATCAGGACCCCCGCCCCGAAGGAAACGAAAAAACGGAAACGACGGTCCTTCGGACCGCGCCGGACCAGGAAGGGGACAGCCGCCCCCGCGAGGGCCAGCAGGAAAACCATCGAACTGTACAGGATCAATTCCTTCAAATCTTCCTCCATGAAACAGGCTGAAAACGCTGCCGGGACCGCTTTCATGAGCGGTCACAAGGTCCCCCGAACGTAATTCTGCGGTTTGGGGCCCCCGGAAAGAAAGCGATTCATTATACAGCAAAGGACTGTGGGTCAACTCTCGTGCTTTGACACCCTTTCAGTACACGAAACGGCTTATGACCCCCAAGGCCTAAATCCCCAAGAACGATAAAGAACCGATATCGGTGCCCTGCAGGATGCCGGAAAGACTTTTCAGAACCCTTCCAAAATGGCATTGAAGGGATTTGCAGAAACTTATACTTGGGGCCTTGGGGTCTTGGGGGTTGAACGCAGTATGCCCGACCGGAAAGCATGGATGACGGAGAACAGCCACGTCAGGCCGAGCATCGCGAGGGACTCGAAAAGCGTCACGGTCGTGACGGGGACGCCGCGCCCCATCAGGATCATCAGGGTCAGTGAAACGCCGGCCCAGAGAACGGCCGAGACGACCCAAATCGCTCCCCATTTGTAGTCCCGTGCCAGAAGGGACCCCAGCCCCGGCAACAGGGCGGACATCCCGGACCAAAGGAAGGATTCTTTCGGGATGACGACCTTCGCGCCGCGAGTGGCGGTCGCCGCCCAAAGAAGGAGCATCGAGAGGAACAGAGCGATCCATCCCCAGCGACGCTGATGCCTCATCCTCTCCCATCGACCCGGCGGCGGCGGTTCGACCCATGCCTTCAGGGGCGCGAGACGATCGCTCGGATAGAGCCAGAGTCCGCCTTGGCGGCCCGCCAGAAGGATTCCCGTCCCCCGGAAGGCCACGTCCTGGGGCGAACGGCTGGTACGGAAACGGCCCGCCACGGACGGCAGGATGATCCCGCGGGAACGCCATCCTTCCCGCTCCTTCCAAAGGAATGCCAGGCGGCGATACTTGTCGTCCTTCGTCCTGAAGAGGATCAGGGCTTTCGTTCCTGCGGCGTCCAGTTCCAACCTCCAGGGGATGCGGGCCTGCTGGGTCTTCAGATAATCCCAGGTATCCTCGAGGATGAAATACCGCACCGAAGGCACGAGACGCATCGAGATCTGAAGGTCGCCATCGGGCTCCCCCTCGAACGTGTACCAGACGATCTGGGGAGGATCCTCGCAGAGGATGGCGGCACCGCGGGTATAGGCCGCCACGTCGACAGGCTTCAGGATCTCCTCCTCGGGCGGCAGCATCAATTTCCAGGCGGGTTTGTCCTTGGGCGTCACGAAAAGCGCGCTGCGCTCCGGGTGCAGGAAAAGCCACCGATCGCCCGCATCGGCCCACCGTCCCCGTCCTCCCGACTTCTGGGGAGCGGCCACCCGGCCGGTCGAACTTCCCTCCCGGGTGAAAAGATGGAGATCGTCGGATCCATCGAACACCAAGCCGACCTGCTCCCCGGCATGCAGCGCCTGTTGGACCGACCGGGACGCCTTCCACTCCGCGAGAACGACCCCGGATTCACCGAGGACACGGACGACACGCCCCTGGACATAGACGGCATGGCCCCCGGCCACCGTCAGGGCCGGAGTGACATAGGGACGCGCAACGGTGAGCCAGCCAAGCCCGGAGAGGAAAAACAGGGACGAGAGGAGGAAGAATATTCTCATGGAATTATTGTACCAACAGTCCTCCGGGGATCGATCCCCCCGGCCTTAAATAAAAAAACGCCCGGAGGGGCTCCCTCCGGGCGGGATGATCCTTTTCCATCAATCGATCTTGATTTCCACCTGGCGGGGCTTGGCCTCCTCCTTCTTCGGGACCACAACCTCCAGGACGCCGTCCTTGTAGGAAGCTGTGACCTTGTCGGCCGCGATCGAGGTCGGCAGCGAGAAGGACCGGAAGAAGGACCCGAAACCGCGCTCGATCCGGTGGACCTTCCTTCCCTTCTCGGCCTTCTCCTCCCGACGCTCCCCCGACAGGGTGAGGACATTGTCCTCGACGGAGATTTTAACATCCTCCTTCTTGAGGCCCGGCAATTCGGCTTTCAGGCGGTAATCGGCGTCGGTCTCCTCGATATCGACCGCCGGTGCCCAGGAGCGGACGGAGGCCGAAAAGACCGGGTCCCGCCCAACCCCGAAAAAGTCGTCGAAAAGCCTTTCGACTCCCGAATACAGGCCCCAGGGGGAGGTCCCCCTCTCCTCTTCCGGTCTGTGGTATTTAACAAGTGCCATGATTTCCTCCTCCCATTGGAGCGGGACGGGGCAACGCCTGCGCCACGTGAAATCCAGGGACGGTCCCTTTTCCGGAAGACCTGTTGGCGTTCCCTTCCAAACCGCTCCTTGCAAGCGCCTTGGTGCGCCGTGTTTTTTATCCTTCCATCCGTATCAATAGGAAGGGGGGGCTTTTTCGTCAAGGGGTCCGCAAAGGGTCCGCATTTTTCCTGATAGAATCCTTCGAACACGAACAAGGAGGACCCCGTTGTCCGATTTCCTGAAAAATGCCGTCGAGGCCGCAAAGATCGGCGGCGCCATCCAGCACGAACACCTCGGCCGCGTCCTGAAAGTCGAATTCAAAACCGGGGGATCCATTAATCTCGTGACCGATGTGGACCGGAGATGCGAAAAAGCCGTCCTTTCGTACCTCAGGAAGGCTTATCCCCGGCATGGACTGTGGGGGGAGGAATCCGGGCGCGGGAGGAAGGCCGAATGGACCTGGGTGGTGGACCCTCTGGACGGAACCACCAACTACGCGCACGGATATCCCTTCTTCTGTTGCTCGGTGGCCCTCCTCAAGGACGAGCGTCCCATCGCCGGAGCGGTCTTCAATCCCGTCTCGAACGAGCTCTTCACGGCCGAGAAGGCGGGCGGTGCTCGCCTCAACAACAAGCGCATCCGGGTCTCCTCCGTATCCCGGTTGGACCAGGCCCTGCTGGCCACCGGCTTCGCGTACTTCATCAAGGAGACCCCGTACAACCTGGATAACTTCAAGCGCTTCGTGCTCGCGGCCCAGGGCGTGAGACGGGACGGTTCGGCCGCCCTGAATCTATCCTACGTGGCAGCGGGCCGTTTCGACGGGATGTGGGAGAGGGGACCCCAGGCCTGGGACATGGCAGCCGGGGTCCTTCTCATCCAGGAGGCGGGCGGGATCGTCACGGATATCACGGGAGGACCCTGGCGGGTGGACGGCCAGAATATGCTGGTCTCGAACGGAAGGATCCACCAGCAGATGCTCGACATCCTGCAGGCCGGTCCCGACGAGAAGCGTTGGCTAAAACGCCAGGAACGGGGAACCCGGTCGAGGAGAGCGCCGGACATCGTCCAACAGACCATCACGGCCGACCTGCCCCTGTTCGCGTCCAGGGCAAGACCCCGGAAGAAGCGCTGAGACACCCGAAAGGTTCAGTCTCAGCCGACCCGATCCTTCCATTCGACCAGGCGTCGCTGGATCTGCTCCATGTGTTTCCGGAGATGGATCTCGCAGAAACCGATCAGATACTCGACGGTCTGGGGACCGCGGGTCGAATGCTGGACCGTCCTGGCGAAATCCTCGTCCGACAGCTCCAGGAACAACCCGTGGTTGTCCCGCACGAGGGATTCATAGAGATCGATGGCGGTCTCGGGATACCGCTCCGGGTACCGGAGGTTCCGCCCCCATGCCTCCTGGTCGAAGGAATGGACGGTCGAGCCGGGTTCCCCGAGGGCGAAACGGATCCGCAGGGTGAAGTTGAGTTCCGCGTCCGCTAGGTGATGCAAAACCTCGCGGATGCTCCAATGCTCGGGCCCCGGTTTGAACTCCCACATCTTGCGGGGGCAGGAAGCGAGTAGGGACTTCAGGCGGATGGCCTGGGTGGAATAGGTCTCGATCAATCGGGCGTAGGTTTCGTTCATGGACGGCTCCTTGTAATCCGGCGGAACGCGAAGCGGCGAAGGTGGCGAAGTTCGCCGTCAACTCCTCATTCCTAATTCATCATTCCACATTGCGTGCAAGTCACAGACTTGCACGCAGGATGGCTTCCACATCCTTCGCCTCCAGCTTCCGGTAATTGCCGATGGGGCCGAACCGGGTGGCTTGGCGGGCCATGTGAGGAATGTTGGTATCGTCGATCTTGACTTCCCTCAGGGTCGTGGGAGCCCCGATCTCCCGGAAGAATTCCTTCGTGCGCCGGATGCCCTCCCGGGCGACATCCCGGCCCTCTTTCCCGGAGGGGTCCACGCCCCACACCCGGACGGCGTACTGCTCGAACTTGGCCGTCCCCTCCGAGAGCACGTGCTCCATCCATTGCGGGAAGAGGATGGCCAAGCCCGCGCCATGGGGGATGTCGTAGAGCGCGGACAACTCGTGCTCCATGCCATGAGTGGCCCAATCCCCGGCTTTCCCGACCCCCACGGCGATGTCGTTCAAGGCCATGGTCCCGCACCAAAGGAGATTGGCGCGCGTGTCGTAATCGGACAGGTCCTTCACGATCTTTCGCGACTCCTCCACCACGGTGGTCAGGATGGCCTCGGCCATGCGGTCCTGAAGCGGCGTGTTCGGAGTATGGGAGAAGTACTGCTCGAACACGTGGGCCATGATGTCCACGCACCCGTTGATGGTCTGGTCAAGGGGCACGGTGGTGGTGAGCCGGGGATCGAGGATGGAGAAGCGCGGCTGGAGAAGGGGCGAGCCGAACCCCTGCTTCTCCTTGGTCTGCTCGTTGGACACCACGGTATTGCCGTTCATCTCGGTCCCCGTGGCGGCCAAAGTCAGGACGCAGCCGAGGGGAACGGCCGCCTCGGGGGAGGCCTTGTAGGTGTAGAAATCCCAGACATCCTTCTCCGACAAGGCGCCCATGGCCATCCCCTTGGCGGCGTCGATGGCGCTGCCACCCCCGACCGCCAGGATCAGATCGATCTTCTCCTTCTTGCAGATCCCGATCCCCTCGCGCACCTTCGTGACACGGGGATTGGGCGTCACACCCGTCACCTCGAAGACCTTCTTCCCGGCAGCGTCCAAGACCCCCTTGATCCGGTCATAGAGGCCGGAAACGCGCACGCTCTTCCCCCCCGTCACGACAAGGACCTTGGCGCCGTAGCGGGCCAGCTCTCCCGGGAGCTTCTCCAGGGCGCTCTTCCCGAAATGGATGCGGGTCTGGCGGTGATGGTCGAAATCAAGCACGGGAGACTCCTTTGGGTTTATTTCACCACGAAGACACGAAAACCCGAAGAACATCCGTTCTTTGAAGGCGGGAATCCGAAAGACGTCCCCGTCACCTTCGCGCCTTCGAGCCTTCGTGGTGGTTCCTCATGTCCTTTACAAGAACGATCTCATGCTCGAGGGGAATGCCGTGGTTCCCGACCCGAGGGATGGAGGGCTTGATCCTCCTCGCCCGATGAAGGGCTCCTCGTCTTACCCCGGACAGGGAGAACCCCATCGCCTGGTAGAAGCACAGGGCGTCCATGTTCTCGCGGGTGGTGGCCACGCGAACGCTCCAGCAGCCCTCGCGCCTTGCCTGCCGGACGAGGGCTTTCAACAGCGCGGCCCCCGCGCCGCGTCTTCTCGGACGGCAAGCGATGGAGACGAGGTCCATCACCTTCCCTTTGCGATGGTAGGTCAAAAAACCGGCCGGCTTCCCGTCCAACCGGGCCATGAAACCGGGCAGTTCGAGGTTGTCGTAGACCCTTCCCCCGCAAACGATCCTCTTGTCGGCCCAATGGGCAACCGACAACCGCTCCACGCACAACCGATGGGGCGGAACGTTTTTCTTCAGGCGGGAGCATAGAACCTTCACGGGATCAGCGCCGCCCCAGGAAAACCCGCATCAGGTTGGCCAGGTTCGAGCGGAACCGGAGCGAAGTAATGACGATGCCACCGGCAAGTCCCACGTAGACCCAGGCGAAGGCCAGACGCACGTGGATACTATCGATGCCCACCTGGCCCTCCACGGCCGGATAGGCCGCCTGCAGGAAGAAGAGGACGAAGAAGGCCAGGGCCTCTTTCATGGAGAAACGGCGGTCGGAAAGCACCACCACGGCGAAAAGCGACTGGGCGCCCGTCAGGAAGATCTCCTCCACCTGCCTTGCGTCGAGTGCCATCACGCTGTCCGTACCGCCCGACAGGCGGTGGGAGATGAAGAAAGCCACGGGGAGCATCCCCACCAGCAGGGTCCACTGGTTCACCTTCGAGGAGATCAGCGTGTTGAAGGCGGCGCTGGGCTTCAACCGCAAGGCGAAGAGCACGGCCACAATGAACTCAGGCGACTCGGAAGCAAGGGGTGCCAGCCATTGGACGAGAATGAACTCCTCGATCCCCCAGTGACGGCCGATCTCGAGGATCCCCTCGGCGAAGGGTTCGGCCGAGGCGAAGATGACCGCGCCCGCGAAGAGGAAAAGACCCAAGGCCGCGATCCTCCGCCAGAAGGCCGGCCAGGAGGAGATGGTATCGGGGGGGCCTTCAAGTTCCTCGGGAACCTCGACCTTCCCGCGAAGGATCCGGATGAAATACCATCCGAACAGGCTGATGAAAAAGGCTGCGTCCCAGAGGGAGAGGGTATGCTTGAGGGGAATGAAGAAGGAATAGAGTGTCGCGACCAGCAGGATCCCGGTCTCCAGGTCAAGGCGCCGGTCGAGGTCCACCCGATGCTTTCGGGTCTTGAGCCAATACACGAAGACGATGACCGGCCAACCGAAGCCGATCAGGAGCCGGTTGGCACCTGTCATGTTGGCGGTGGCGTAGGGGATGTAGGCCGGATCCTTGCCCGCCGACCAGGCGAAGTAGATATCCACGGCATACTCGGGGAGCACGGCCACCAGGGCAAGTCCCGCCAAGGCCAGGGCCGGCGGGATGTCGTGCTGAGCCACCTCGGCCGACCAGGAAAGAAGATAGGCAGCCGCGAAAATGGCGATACCCGGGAGCAGGGGGACCCAGGGGATCCCGGGGTGAGGGTGATGAAAGAGATGGATCCAGGCCCATTGACCGGCCATGAACAGCATGGCACCCATGAAGATCAGGTTTTGGGTGTCGTTGCGCCTCTCGGTCATGTCGGGTCGAACCTCGAAGAAAGTACGGAACGCGAGTATAGCGCCAAACAACAGCAGGTAGAAGGCAGGAGGTAGAAGTTAGAAGGTTACAACATCCCTATAAGAAGCATTCGGATCTCCGTTAAAGACCCATCGGTGTCCATCCCATCCATCGGTGGCTAAATGGCTGTCATCCTTATCATGGTTTTAACGCAGTTCGACGGGGGTGCCGATGCGGGCGCCGAGCCGCTTGGAAGCGCTTCCGCCGTTCACCGACACCTCGACGGTGCCGAAAGAACCCGGAAGAGCCATCAAACCGCCTTTCGTCACCTGCGCATAATGGGTTCCGATCTTTCGGATCGTCCTCTTCCCCGCCTTGATCACGGCACCCTTCTTCAGCAGATGTGCCGGCAAATTCGTCACCAGGTTCCCGAAGCGGTCCACCCAGAGGATCTCGCCGATCCAGCGGGACGCCGTTCTCAAGGGCGTGGGGAGCGCCCCCGGTTCCAAGGAGGACCGGGGGTGTCCCAAGCGGTTCGGCGGCACGCCTCGGGCTAGGGTGGCCGCCGCCGGCGCGAAGACATCCCGCCCGTGGAAAGTGTCGGATCGCTTCGAGCGGAGGACCCGGGAAAGCGTCAGTTCGAATACCCGTTCGATACGATGTCCGGCGAGGGCAGCCGGGAAAAGGCCGTTGTCAGGTCCCACGAAATACTGCCCGCCGCTTTCCAGAACCAGCGCCTTGCGCCGGGATCCCACGCCAGGATCCACCACGCAAAGATGGATCGTCCCCTTCGGAAAATACCCGAAGGCGTTCGACAGGAGGAAAGCCGCCGTGTCGATCCGGCCCGGAGGGATCTCATGGGTCAGGTCCACAAGACGCGCCCGCGGCGCGAGGGAGCAAAGAACGCCCTTCATGACACCGACATAGGGGTCGCGCGTCCCAAAATCGGTCAGCAAAGTGATGATCATGGAACCCATCAATTCACATCCAACGCGAAGCCGCGAAGAACGGCGAAGTTTTCGACCTATACAACAACCGAACATTCAAAATGCATGGATCAATAACGTTCTGGAATTTAGACGTCGTTCTTCGCGGCTTTGCGGCTTCGCGTTGGCTTTGAATTTGACGCGTCTTAATCCGTCCAGCCGGAGAGGAAGTTCGCCACCAGGTAGGGCAGGTCCTCGTGATACCCCCCCTCGAGGAAGGCGAATTGGGGCGCGTCCACCCCCTCGGAGATGTCCTTGCCGATGTCCCGGTAATCCTCGTTCTTCAACCCGAACTGCGTGAGAGGGTCCTTCACGTAGGTGTCAAAACCCGCCGAGATCCCCACGAGGTCCGGCCGGAATTTCCGGACGGCAGCCAGACCCCGGGAGAGCGCCTCGCGATATTCCCCCGCCTCCGTTCCAGGCGGCAAAGGGAAGTTCAGGCATTGGTCGGAAGAGGACAACCCCGTACCGGGATAGCAGGGCGACTGATGGAGGGAAACGTACAGCAGATGGTTCCTGCCGCGGAAACAATCCTCGGTGCCGTTGCCGTGGTGGCAGTCGATATCGATGACGGCCACCCGGTCGGCCTGACCGCGCGCGACGGCGGCGAAAGCGGCGATCGCGATGGAGTTGAAATAGCAGAAACCCATGCCGCGCTCGGGCGTTGCGTGATGACCCGGCGGACGGATGCAGACGAAGGCGCGCGGCGTGCCCTTGAGGACGGTCTCGGCCGCCTGGATGCCGGCACCCGCGGAAAGAAGGGCGGCCTGGAAGACTCCCGGAACACCCGGCGTGTCGCCGTCCAGTTCCTCCTCCCTCCGGACCCGTTCGAAGAGATCCTTCGAGTGCACGGCCAAGACGTCGGCCTCCTCGGCCATGATCGGCTCGACGAAAGCCTCGGGAACATAACGAGAACGGAGGACTTGGTAGGTGGCTTCCAGGCGGTGGGGGCCCTCGGGATGGCCCGGGACGAGATAGCGGCAGTCCTTCGCAGGAACGATGATCTTAAGGTCTTTTTTTTGCATTCTCTTGTTTGAGCTTCTCCACCAACAGGTATTTCTCCATGCGCACGACATCGGCACGGTTGATGGCTAGGATCTTCACACCAGCACGATACTGGGTTCCCCGCATGCCTCCGATCTCCGTCTGCCGGACGATCTCGGCCATGAGGGTCACCGGATTCGGGTACCCCGGAAGGTGGAGGTGTATGGCCACGGCCGAACCTTCCGGGAAAGGCTGGTCGCCCACCACGGCCATGCCGCCCAGTGAAACATCCCGCGTGACGGCATGGAAGACGGTGGATTTCTCGGCCAGTTCCGGCAACTGGTCGGCCCTGGAATCCTTGTAATGGGGATGGTTCAGCATCGTCACCACTTCCTCCTTGGAGACGATGCGGAACGTGATCTTGACGGTGGCGGAGATCCGCTCGAACTGGCGCTTCTCCATCCACCCGCTTTTAATGCCACCGGCGTCCATAAGACCCCTTACGACCTGGATTCTATTCCTTCCACTTGATGCAGGAGACCGGGCACCCGTCCATCGCCTCCTGGATCTTGTCCTCGGGGGCGCCAGCCGGGTTATAGGCCTCCGCCACACCCTTGTCGCTCATCCGGAAAACGGCCGGCACGAGGCCCACACAGGCTTCACAACCGGTGCAATCGTTCTGGTCGACGTAGACCGTCTTCGCCATGATCATCCTCCTGAATGGTTGGTTACTGCGTCCGCCCCGAAAGGAACTCCTTCGAGATTCCCAACCGGGTCTTGAAAACGCCTTTCGACACCCGCCTAGAATTGAAGTCGGAACCCGGTGCTGACGGCATAATCCTTGGCATTGGTCTCGCCCAGGAAGTTCCAGTAGAACACGCTTCCCAGGTCGATGCCAAGCAGGATTTTCGGCTCCACCACCTTCGGTCGCAAGCCGGATGCGTATTCGAGGGCCATGTCCTGCTCGGCCGTGGTCACCCCGTCCGTCAGGGACTCATGCACCCTCACGCTCAGGGAGGAACGGACGGTGCCGGCATTGCGCTGAAAACCCACACCCGCGAAGGGATAGGCCATGCCAAAACCCTTTCCCACCACGACCTTCATGCCGAAACTGCGCACGTTCCAGTCCGTATGGTACACCGTATGCCCCGTGATGGTCCCGGTGTACCAGGTCAGGGTTCCATCATCCCAGTATTCGGCTTGCTGGCTCACGTCGTTAGCGACATAGATGTCGCCCTCCATGCGGTCCCAGGTGGCGGAGACCGTCACAGTCGGAAGGGTCTTCCCGGCGATGGCCCGACATCGCAACTCCATCCCCAGGCTCTTGTTCGCGAAATTGATCCTTCCCTCGTTGATCTTCAACCGAGGGATCGATCCTCCCCGGATGCCGAAATCCACGCCCTTCAGGAGCCCGCCCTTCACGTGCCAGACGGGAAACGGAAGCGGCAGGATCTTGGGGATCTCGATGTTGCCCCCGCTCTCCAGCACATTGAGCTGAAGCGAGTTCACATCCGACACCTTCAGAAGGTCCACACCCGCCCCAATCCCCACTCCCACCCGGGGTCCCTTGATCACATCCAGGACGGTGGGATTCACCTGCCATCCCAGGGACGAATAGAACCCGAAACTGCGGGCCATCTGGCCGTTCACGAAAGTCGAAACCGTGTGGTAATCGGTCTCCACGTCCGCGACATATTCCGCGTTCACGGAGTTGATATCGACCGCCGCATCCGCCATCGGAGCGGATGACAACGTGCCAAGGCTCAGGAATGCCAGAAGTATCGGGAAAGCGCCTCGCATATCGTTCCTAAAGGGCCCGGGATTCCTTCCCAGGAACCTTTCCTATCATACCGCAGCGCCCTTTCAAGGCAATACGGCGTTGAAAAAAGCGCTTCCCTCCGGGATAATATGTTTTCATCGCGCCGGGTCCGACCCCAGGGTGAACCCTGCGCCGACCTGCCATCCGTGAGGATCCATGGACCACGTCTTTACCGTCACATTCCGGGGAGTCAGGGGCAGCGTCCCCGTACCCGGCAGTACGACGCTCAAGTACGGAGGAAACACTTCCTGCGTCCAAGTGGACGTTCTCGGACATACCGTCATCCTCGACGCCGGCACCGGCATCATCCCCCTCGGACAGCAGCTGGTGAAGAACTACTTCGCCAGCGGCGACGCGGCCAAGAACAAGCGTCTCAACGTCGTCCTTCTCCTGTCCCACACGCACCATGATCACCTGATGGGCCTTCCCTTCTTCGCTCCCCTCTTTGTCGGAAACGTCTCCCTCTTCATTTACGGGCCCTCCGTGTACGGGCCCATCACCGACGGCCGGACCGACCTTCCCTATGTCCTTGAGATGCTGATGGATCAGATGTTCTTCCCCATCGATCTCAAGGAGACCAATTCCCGCAAGAGCATCAGTACCCTGCAGGCCTTCGATCAGGTCCTCCTGACCGAGGGAAGCACCGAGCCGGAACTCGTGAACCTCCAGAAGGATTACAAGGTCACCTTCAAGGACAAGGTCATCATCAGCCAGTACCGGTCGATGGCCCACCCGAAGAACGGGGTGGTGATCTACAAACTCCAGTTCGGCGGCAAATCCGTCGTGTACGCCACGGACGTGGAGGGCTATGCGATGGGCGATCGGCGCCTGGTGCAGTTCGCCAAGGGCGCGGACCTCTTGATCCACGACTCGCAATACACCGAGGAACAGTACACGGGCGCCTTCTCGACCCAGGGCTTCGGCCACTCCACCGCCGAGATGGCCTGCCAGATCGCCCAGGAAGCAGGCGTCAAGCAATTGGCGCTCTTCCACCATGACCCCAACCACAACGACGAGATGGTCCAGAAGAAGGAGGAGAAGGCCCGTTCGATCTTCAATGGCGCCTTCTGCGCCGCCGAAGGCCAGGTCGTCACGCTGTAAAGCCGTTCTGATTACCTCACTATTCCCATCCAGCCCGATCCCCACCTCACCGAATCATTTCCGACCGTCGAGAATATGCCGGACCGCCAGGATCGGATGCTCCCATAGCATCCTCGGGCCCGAATACCTCATGACTTGGCGGATGGATTCCCTCCTATCGGGTTTATAGCAATGGGTCGGGCATTTCACGCAGGTGGTCTTGTCCTCGCCGTACCGGCAGGCCGAAAGCCGCCCCTGGGCGTATTGCCAGAGGAGGGCGCATTCGGGGCAGAGATCCCCCTTGCGGGTTCCGTGGTGGTCGCGGCAATGGATATCGATCATCCTGCGAACGGTCTTCATCTCGCGGGAGATACGGGGGCCGGTGTTACTCGTCGTCAAAACCAGACTCCTCGAGTGTGAAAGGTTTGAAAGGTGTGAAAAGTGTGAATGGTACGGCAAGGCAACGGCAACTCGTCGTCAAAACCAGACTCCTCGGCTACAGCACCCCTCACCCCGCCCTCTCCCGCAAGGGGCGAGGGGAAAATGAGGTATCCGTGTTCATCCCATCCATCGGTGGCGAACAAGGTCCGTCATTTGTTGCCCTCATCAGGTAACCGACTTTTTCCTCGGAAAGCAAGATAGGAGATTATCTGTTTCTTCGGGGTTGAGGAATCTCCACTCCCCGGAAGGCACGTCCAGTTCCACCGGCCCGAAACGCAGGCGCTTCAGGTCCGTCACCTTCAGGACCTTGTTCTTCACGGGGTCCTTCATCGCCGCGAAGAGCCGGCGGATATGCCGGTTCTTCCCCTCGTCGAGCACCACCTCAACCCTCGACTTGGGACCCGCCCCGCCCTTCAGCGTCACGGCCTTGGCCCTCAGGGGTCCGATCGGGGTGGAAACCCCCTTCAGGGCCTGCTCCACGTGCTCGGGAAGAACGCGCCCCCTCACCCAGACCTCGTAGACCTTGTCGAGAGCCCCCGGCTTCTGCAGGCGCCCGACCAGGAACCCCTCGCGCACGAAGAGGAGAAGCCCCGTGGAATCCTTGTCGAGGCGGCCGACGGGCACCCAACCTTGTTCGTGGAATTCGGACGGGAGGACGTGGTAAACGGTCTTCTGGCCCGGGTAGGCCTCCCGGTCGAGCGAATGCGGACGCGTGACCTCGACGCCCTTGGGTTTGTGAAGGAGGAGGATCCGGGGAGAGCCGGGACAGCAGGGGATGGGGAGGGTCCTGTTACCCGTCGGTTCCGGATCGAGCCGTCGGTCCCGACCGGCGGTTTCAGGGGCACCCTTTCCTTCTTCGTGCCTTCGTGTCTTCGTGGTGACCCTCTTCAAATCTCTTTTGCGTGGAGGACGAGGCCCTCGGAGCGGGTCGCTAGCTTCTCGATCTTGTTGTAGAAAACCTCCCAGAACCGTCCGGCATCATGGACCTCCTCGGCCGTCAGCTCCCCGGACCGCCCATAGGCCGCCATGGCCATCGCGCATTTCTCCAACAGGTCCCCGCCCGTCGCGGCAAAGCAGCCCACGGTCGAGGAGGAGGCGCATCCCGTGCCCACCACCTTCCCCATGAGGGCGTGACCGTAATCCAGCGACCAGGCCCGGGCCCCATCCGAGACGAAATCGGTCTTGCCGGTCACCACCACCACGGCCTTGGCGGCCGAAGCCAGACGTCTCGCCGTGTCGGGAACGCTGCCCTCGCTGGAAATGGATTCGACCCCGCGCACCTCTGCCTTCACACCCGCCAGGGTCGCGATTTCCCCCGCGTTCCCCTTGATGACGGAGATCGTTCCCGTGTCGATGAGGGCCTGGCACTCGACGGTCCGCAGTTTCGTGGCCCCCGCCCCGACGGCGTCCAGCACGACGGGGATGCCCTTCGCGTGAGCGGCTCGCGCCGCCTTTTCCATGGCGTCCACGAGATCCGGGGTGAGGGTGCCGATATTGAGAACCAGCGCTCCGGCCAGGGAGGCCATCTCGGCGGCCTCCTCGGCGGCGTGGGCCATCACGGGAAGGCAACCCCAGCTCCGGGTGACCTGGGCGCACTGGTAGATGGTGACCCAGTTGGTGATGTGATGGACGAGGGGCCGATGGGAGGCCATGTGGTGGAACGTGTCGGCAATGTGCAGGTCGGGCATGAAGGATCCCTCCGCCGGAATGACCCGGATCAGGTTCATCGGGTTCCCCCGCTGTCAGCGGAGGTCTCAGGTCCCTGTGAACCGCGGCTGAAGGGCCCACCCCGTGGCTCCTTATATAGAAGCCCCCGGCAAGACTGTCAACCGGCGTGATATGCCGGAGTATAATGGCTCATCATCCAGGATCCCCGGGAGCCCCCATGAAATCAGACCGGAATGTCGACCTGATGCCCCCCATCCTCTACCTGCTGACCATCTCGGGCGCCCTCTTCTTCGTCCTGCACCAGTTGTACCCGGCATCACCGGACCTTGGATACCATCTTCTCCTGGGTGCCGTCCTCCTGCCGATCCAGGCCCTCCTGATCCTCGTGGTCCTGAGCATCCATCAGAACCAGCAGGCGCAACTCGAACGGGCCAGGCGAATGAACATGGTCATCGGGGCCTTCGTCTTCGAGGTCGGCACCCCTCTATTGAGGCTCTTCATCCTCTTCGATCGCCATTCGTCCTACCTGGCCCCGCGCCTGCAGTTGACGGGCGAGTGGACGGCGAAGGAATTGTCCCAGGCCCTGCGCGAGACGTGGGAGCATACCTACGACATGGACTGCCTCGCGTGGAACATGGGGAAGTTGAAAGTGTTCCTTATGGACAAGCGGGAGACCCTCCTGCATCTCCTGGAGAACCCCAACCTCGTCGAGCACGAGACCTTCACGGACCTTTTATGGGCCGTGAACCACCTCACCGACGAGCTGTCATACCGGCAGGACGTGGACAACCTCTCGGCTCCTGACGCGGCCCACCTGGCGGACGACATGAGGCGGGCCTACTTCCTCCTGCTCTCGACCTGGCTCACGTACCTGGAGCACATACAGGGGGAATACCCGTTTCTTTTCTCGCTGGTGGTGCGCACCAATCCCTTCAATTCGGACGCGAGGGCGGAGATTCAGGCGCCTCCAACACCCACGGCGGGTCCCACATAGTTTCCCCGCTTCGGGTTTCTTCGTGTATCGTCCCTCCAACGAGTCGTTCCCGTCCCGTTCAGGTCTTGAAAGGGGCCGTCCGTGTTGAAAACCGAGTGGGACTACTTCCGGTCGAACCTGGCGGAATGGTCGAAGGACCATAACGGGTCCTACGTGCTGGTCCAGAAGAAGGAACTTGCGGGTTTCTTCCCGTCCTTCAACGACGCCGTCGTGGCCGGCTACGATCGTCTGGGCAATACGCCTTTCCTCGTGCGCCGCGTGGATCCCTCGACCGAGGGCATGCTGGGCGAGGCGGATCTGGAGGTGGACCATGGGCCTGATCACGGTCAATGAGGCCGACCTCCGGGGCATCGGCCCCGTGGTGAACCTCCGCTTGGCGCCCTGCCGGGCCGCCCTGCAGGCCATGGAGAGGAAAGGACAGCCCTTGCCGGAGCCCATGGACCTGAAGGCCCTGGTGGACACGGGCGCCTCCCGCAGCATCCTCCAGGAGAGCCTGGTCCAAACGATGCGGATCTTCCCCGTCGGGGTCGCCCGCATGAGCACGACCTTGAAAAGCCTGACGCTCGCCTACGAGTACTATCTCGATGTGGAACTGGGGACCATCCACTTCACGTCCGTGTTCATCGGGGCTCCCCTGCCCGATTCGACCGTGCAGGTGCTTTTGGGAAGGGACTTCCTCTCGCACGGCGTGTTCCACTACGACGGGAAGAGCTCCCGTTTCACCTTGGAGTTGTGAGGTCGGGCCCATCTTGCGATATCCGCCTCATCGATCATTTCGCGCCAGACGAGGATCCTCCGGTTTCGCGAACTGCCTCCCCATAGTAGACACATATAGAACCCTGCCCTGAGGAGCGGCCGTAGGCCGCGTCTCGAAGGGCTCCCCGCAGTGGACAAGTTTAGAACTTGTCCACTTTGAAGTAGAGATTTGCTCCGCAAATGACCCTGTAGTAGAGGCTCTGCCACACTACAGGGCAGGCACTTCAGGG
>CAZGWJ010000026.1:0-30892 GCA_964529445.1 uncultured bacterium | reverse complement strand
CTAACCCCTTTTGATGGTATACATGTGTATTCATATCGCTTTTAGGTTATTACGTCAAGAGCGGGATTTTCATTTTCCCTCAACGACAAGTGTTTATAAGGCTTTTCATGACGCTTAGGATAACCCCTGGCGAACACCGGGCCTAAGTGTTGCGCTTCGTTATCGAACTGGGGCACATCAATTTTAGATTAATTTGGATGAATAACACCTGATAAAATCATAAAAATTCCATTTTGGTTAAGGAATGGGTTATTAATGAGCGCCTTCAAATCTCCACGCAGAAGAATAACTCGTCAGAAAAGCGGATTTAGTGTCTCGGGTGATAAAAAGGGATCGACATGCAAGATTATTAGAAGCAACGCATTAGTACCAAGGGATAACCAGATTCAATTTGTTTCAAATGTAACGAAAATTGAGGTTCCAGCATTATTTAAAAAAGAATTGGGTATATTAGGTGTTGGTTTATATTGCTATCCAGAAAGTGATTGTAAGATCAGTGTTTCTATTTCATGGGAGGGAGCATCGCCTTCCGAATACGTATGCAATTTATCGGCTAAAAAATGGCAACGCGTTGGTGTTTTAAAAACGATTGAAATGAAAACAAAAAGCAAAACGTTAAAAAGCGTTAAAGTGGCTGTTATGTTCGAAACGAATAATATGGTAAATGTATTTGGATATATGGTTGCGAGTATAGACAAAGATTATTTTGTTAATAATGACGTTTATGAAGCATTCCAAGAGAAAACATCTTTATATATTCCTGAAATTCTGTTTAAGGACCCAACGAGCTATACAACAAAATATCATATTTCCAAAGGAAGTTTTGATATCGGCATGAACATGTCTCTTGTTTGTAAGTCATGCAATCGGTGTGCGAGATTTTTGCCGATAGATATTACTGATGAACGCAATACACTGGCTTTTAGTAATCATTGTGTTTCAAAAGCGCCGTGTAAACACCCATCATTTTCGCAATACTTGGTTGAAGATGGAGATAAAAATGCGTTTCGGGGCAAGGTGAAAGAAGATCGTATCCAAGCATACTATGGTCATCAGCTAGAATGTATTGTGTGTAAAAAGTTTTTTGTTAATCTTCCTTTAAATCCATTGAGGAATAGCACACAACATCGAGAAGATTCTCTTAGACGACGCGCAATCGAAGTTATGGTGGATACTTTACTTAGCAGAAAATGGGTATATCACGAATATCGTATAAGAACAGGGAAAGAATTCGATGTTGAAATATGGAGTAAATTTAAAAGAAAGTGTTTTAACTGTGGAAAGGCAATTGGAAATCCGAAGTTGATGCATTTAGACCACACAATGCCACTAGTGTATTTTTATCCATTGGATGAAACTGCAACGTGTCTTTGTAGCGCGTGCAATAGTTCAAAAAGTGATAAATTCCCAGTTGATTATTATTCACTTCCAAAAATTCAGGAGTTGTCGGCACTCACAAAAGTACCGATCAAAACATTAAGAAGTAAACAAGCTAACGGTGAAGCCGTAGAAAAACTAATCAAAAACGTTGTTTGGTTTTTCGATGTCTTTTTGGCCAATAAGTCATATCAAAAAATACGTAATGGAAAAAGATCAGCAGATTTGATTTTCGCAGCAATAAACAATTCTCTGAGAGCATCGGGATATACGATTGATTTAGTCGATCTTTATAAAAGGAAAACAGGGCACAACCCTACAACCGTAACGAATCAATAAAGAACCAAATATTGATGACTTGTGACGGTTCCTTTATCGCGGATACCGTGAGATTGACAATGTTTAACACTTTCATCGAATAGGTCGTATTTTTTAAAGTAATATTTCGATGCGGCTACAATTTCTTTTGCCATATCACACTTTGTGCTCTTTCCTAAATGGAAGACTAATATGCCACCCGGTTTCAATCTTTCCCTAGATTGTCTAAATATGTTGTCATAAATAGAAAAACTGATCTTTTGCCGCTCCTCAACAAATAGATGCGGTTTTTGCTTGAAATCTTCTAAATCCCAACCGCAAAGCCATAATCTCATCCAGTTTGCGAGATAAAAACGCGTGCTATCGAAAAATGGGGGCGAAGTTATGATTGCATCAAGATCGGATATAGCTTGAGGCCAAAGATCAGTGGAATCATGTAGGAATATCTGTCCTGGTACAAAATCGGGTGGCATTTCAGTACAAGTTGATTTTTCCAATTTGGATTTGATGTGTTCACAAACATTTTTGTATTCGTAATCACCAGTAGGCGCATATGGCGTGATTGGGTGAGATCGTCTGCTAAGCGCGTATGGGCGATTACCGTGTAAAACATGAAGGAATGATGAAACGACCATCATTTCTTCTGCAGATTTAGGAGGATTAATTGAAATGTACTTTCTGGCAAGTAATATTTCATTTAATGTTCTCTTTTCAAAGTAATCGGGAAGTTTCTTATTAAAACCAAATGCTTGTGCTAGGCTAATTTCATGGTTAGAAAGTCTGGAATTGTGAATAAAAGATCGAATGGAATTCAGGTATTGATAACAAATATCGGTGGTAATTCTACTAACCTTTGCTGAAGATATGTAATACGCAGGTAAGCTTATATCCATGCCAAATGAAGTTCTACCCGAAAGGGAAGCTTCAAAAGGTATTGTTCCTACCCCTGAAAAGGGATCAAAAATACGGCCATTTGGTGGGACAAAGGTATTTATTAAATGGTGTGCTATGGCCGGCTTAAGTTTACCGCCGTATGAACATAAAGAATGATTCGGATTACCCCAATTCTTTTTTATAAATGGCATGTTTTGATGGGGCAGAGAATTCTTAAAAGATTTCCAGCTATGTACAAAATGAAGGTTAATTGTATTATTGTATATATGCGGTTTAGGGGTTTTAGAAGGTTTCCTAAATATCAGCAATTTTTGACTAAGTAATGCTCCATTGTGAGAGCGGCGATCCCTTAAAAGTACATCTTCACTGTGGTTGTAACCAATAGAAACCAGAACTTCCTTTAATATTTCACCTGTGTTTATATGAACGTTAGAAAATATCGAATCACCAATATCAATAAATATGTGTCCATCATTTGATACATGTTTGTACAAACCTTCGAAAACATTTTTCATTTCAACAAAATAACTGTTAATCATTATGGGTATGCGGGAATCATATGCTTTTCTTTCTAGCGTTTTTAAAGTTCTTTTTAGTAGTTCGCTTGGAATATCCTTACTAAGGCGGTAAATATCACCGCTACCTGATTTCACGTCATTAATGCCTGAAGTGATAATGTTATTGCGTAACCCTCTAAGATCATCTTTGTATTGCAAATATCGCATAAACCACAGTTCAATTTTCGTATTGCGAAGATAATTGGTACCGTTCAAATAGGGCGGACTGGTGATAACACAATCAAAATTGAGCCCGTTTAGTGCACCCAAATATCCAGAATTGTAAAGTAAAAATGTTGGTCGCTTGAGTAATTTGAAACTCATATCACTGATATCAAGGATCATATCTTCAAGCTTCTGAACAAGCGTATCGCGGATATCAAACGATTCTTTTTTCATTTCAGATGAGGTCTTGAATCGAACGTCCCCTACTTTTTTTAAATGAGATACCTTTAGTAATATGGATATAACAGCTACTGATACCACGCGAGAAAGCAAAATATCCTTTTCTGCAAGATTATCAATAAAGGTTCGCAACCGAAGAATTGTGGAATATGTATTTTTATCATAATAAACGCTTTCATTAAAAATGGAATGATAGTTATTCTTAAGTCTTTCATCTTCCGGACATTTTCTTATTTCGTCAATAATTGTATTTTTAATAGCTTGTAAATCACTTTGTAAGTGTTGTCTTTCATTCTCCGTTAATAGAAGTGTATCAATCTTTGTTTCGGAAATGAAAACCATTAAAGGGTTTACTTCAGAATAATAGCAATCCAATCCTTTGCTATCAGATGCAAAATACGTAGTACCTGTACCAGAAAAAGGGTCAAATACGGATTTTGTTGCTGGGCAGTATTTATTGATTAAATTAGTTACAAATTCAGGAGAGAAACCCTCTGCATATGAAAACCAACGTTGAAAAGGTAGATGTTTACTGTTCTGAAATGTAACATCAGAACGATTGATTTTGTAAATTGTATTTTTCAATCGCGTCTTAATTAACTGACCAATCGATCGATTTTCGATTTCGGCCGTTTTTACAAGATCCTGATAATTTGAGATTTTGATAATATTGCGAATATCCTCATTTGATAATTCTTCAAGATACTCTTTTAATGAGGATTCGGTCTTTGAGAAAGCAATTGTTACAGAACGCCCCCTGGCGCCAAATAGATCTTCGTCCAAAAAGTAAATAGATTTAAAGTTTTGTTTGTTCATGGTATGCAATATATAACATAATATGATAGATATTACTACTCAATAGTATTTTTGAGGATTAATTTTAACACGTGGTTTAATAATGTTGATTTGATTGGAATGGAGGTTTTGGAACATGAAGCCAAAAGTATTCATTAGTTATTCAACTGAGGATAAAGATCTTGCGGGATATATAAAAACAGGGTTGGAATTATTGAATTTCAAGTCGTTTTTGGCGCATGAGGATATTGAACCTGGTGATCATTGGCGTGAACAAATAATCGAGAATATGAAGAAGTGCAATGTTTTCATACCCTTACTCACAGAGGCGGCCAAAGATTCAGTGTGGTTACATCAGGAATGTGGAATGGCTGTAATTAGGGATATGTTAATAATTCCCATAAAGCAAAGTTACGATCCGATGGGTTGTATAAGCAAATACCAAGCGTTAAAAATCGCATTAAAAGACTCTAAAGAATATGAAACACATGTTAATTGCAGAGAAATCGGCGTATTTATCGCCAGGAAAACAAAAACAGAGAAAGCGCTCCAAAAACATGTGATCGGATTATTGAAAAAGGTACGATCTTGGGCGGGCGCTCACAGTTATGTGAAAATGATTGATGAACTGTGCAAAGTATCGGCTACAGACGCAGTACTTATAGCCGAAGCTACGGTTACTAATGATCAAGTATATGGTTCATGGGATGCAAAACCATTGCTTGAGAAAATATTGGCACCACATGCAGATAAGATCAGTCCGTCTGCCCTTGAAAAGCTGAGAAAGTGTGAATTTAAGCTATAGACGGTCTAAAAATCAAAAATGGAGATTGTCATGGCTCTACTGGCGGAGGAAATTGTTGAAGAATGGTTAAACAGAAATGGGTATTTCACAATTCGGGGAATTAAGGTTGGCGTTCAAGAAATTGATTTACTTGCAATAAAGATAAATGGCTCGAATATTGAGGCGCGGCATATTGAAGTACAGGCATCTGTACATCCAGTAAGTTATTTATGCCAATTACCAAAAGAAACACAAAAAGCAACCGGGCGAAAAGCTATGAGTATGAAGAATAGAACGGAAAAAGAAATGGTTGATGGTGTAAATGGGTGGATTAATAAAAAATACGAACATGATTCAAAAAAGCGATTACGAAAGGCGCTATATCCAGGTAATTGGTGTTATGAGCTTGTGTTACATAAGACTAAATACCCAGACGAAATTGAGTTGATAAAGAAAAGGGGTATTACAGTTTACAATCTTGATGAAATAACAGCGGAAATGTCAGGTAAGCCGACAATTATTCAGAGCGCGGCCGGTTCAGACCTGTTAGAACTAGTAATGCTTGGACGTGAATAATCCATGTAAAAACATATAGTTCTATATGTGTGCACTGCGGGGAGGCAATTCGTGAATCGCGAATTGCCAGAGCCTCCCGGTAGGGAGGCGGTCTACGGGCCTGTGGTGAGCGGACGGAGCGAGTCGAAACTATCGATAGCCCGAATGATCGTCAGTGGGACGGAGCTCAATACGCGTCCACAACCGGGTGGCTTGTCAGAACCGGAGTGAAAGCGTCAATCCCACCCGGGGGCCCGAAAAATCGGCTCGGATGTTCTTGCCGTCCACGTCGCTGACCAGGGTGCCCGATGAGCCCACCTGGGTGGGGTCGAGTCGGGACGCAAGGACCTTTCCCTCCAGCTTCTCCATCAAAGCCCGCTGGTATCCCACCGACAGGATCAGGTCGAGATCCTTCGCGGGGGCGAAGTCCCACCCCAAATCGATCCTCGCGTAGGGCGCCCGCCCCTTGAGGGCCAGGTCGTAGAGCGTGCCCTCCGCGTCCTCCGCCTTGAAGCGTGCGCCGGAAAGCGAGAGCTCCCCGGCCTGGATGTCCGCGAGCAGGGGGAAACGGCAGTCCTTGAACCGCATCTTGAGCCCGTAGGAGAGGGCATCGAGGGACAGGTCGTAGTCGGCGCCGTCCTGTTCGCCGCTTGATCCCAGCGACCAGAAGTGCCAGTTGAAGAATCCCCCGATGTGAAACCAGGCCAACCGGAGCATCAGCGCGGTCTCCAGGGACGAGTTCACCGCGTCGCCGCCCCAGCCCAACCCTTCCGGGACGCCCTGTTGCCAGAGATCCCTCAGCGAGTCGTTCTTCTTGTCGGCCCCCACCGAGAATCCCAGGTCCCAGACCCAACCGACCCCGCAGGGGGAAGGGCTGGAAGCCGTCGTGCGCGTCGCAGGACGGGGGGTGATCCTCGGGCGCGGCGTGGGGGTCGGCGCCGGGACGCGGCGGTAGATGACACGCTTGCGCTTCACCGGGGTGGCGGTCACCACGACCTGCACGGTGACCGGCTTCGTCACCGTCACGGGGGAGGCGGGGTTCGGTGTGGGGGTCACGACCAGGAGGAGGGTGACGGGCTTGGCCTCGACCGTCACGACCTCGACGATGGTCACGGGTTTGAGCACAGTGACGGGATCGGAGGGGCGGGGCGTCGCGGTCAGGACGGGAGTCGCCGTCACGCGGGGGGAAGGGCCCTTCGTGGGGATCGGCGTGGGTTTCGGTTTCTTGTCCTTGCCCCATCCCCAGGCGGGGGCGTCCGCGTTCTCGTTGTGGGGAGGGCCTTCCAATCCCCGTTCCTCGGGCGTGGTCTTCGTCTTCTCCGCGCCGGGGGCCTTGTCGTCCTTCTCCTTCTTCTCGACCGTGGGTGTGGGTTTCTTGAGGCGGATGACATCCAGTGCCTGCGAGACCGCCGGGGTCGCCAGCGTCAAAACCAGAAGAATGGCCGTTGTCCTCATGTTCACGCCTTTCCCGCGTTTTCCCGGCAGTCCTGCCCGCTCGATCAATTGGACCCTCAGGCCCCGGCTCCGGTTCCGGCAAAAAACGCCGGTCAGCGCTTCCTTTTCGGACTCTTCGGGGCGAAGAAAACGAAAAGAAGGACCCCGGTGGCGAAGCCTCCCACGTGGGCCCAGAAGGCCACGCCGCCCTGGACGGTGACCGGGGTCCAGACCGCCATGAGGTATTGCTGGACGAACCAGAGTCCCACCACCATCAGGGCGTTGGTGGGGATGGAGAAGAGGGGCCAGACGATGAAGAAGAAGACCCAGCGGAAGGGCACGTTCGGGAACATCAGCATATAGAGCGCGCAGATGCCCGAAATGGCGCCGGAGGCGCCGATCATGGGCACGGTCGCGAAGGGGTCCTGCCACCATTGAAAGAGGACGGCTCCCAGGCCGCATAGGAGGTAGAAAAGGAGGAAGCGGCCGCGGCCCAGCCGGTCCTCCACGTTGTCGCCGAAGACGTAGAGGAAGTACATGTTCCCGGCCAGGTGGGCCAGACCCCCGTGCAGGAACATGGAGGTGACGACGTCCTGGAGCGACGGCGCGGCCGCGACGAAACCGTGGGTGAGCACCAGGCGCTCGTAGGCGGGGTGGGTGGCCGTCTTGAGGAAGACCCAGACGTTCGCGACGATCAACAGGACATTGACGAGAGGGAACCGCCTCGTCGGATGCCCTTCCTCGACCGGTAAAATGAACATCTAATTCACATCCAACGCGAAGCCGCGAAGCCGCGAAGAAAGAGTTGAATGGAAGATGATGTTCGAATCCGGAACATTCACGACATAGATCCTTCCGGGGAATTAACTTCGCCGTTCTTCGCGGCTTCGCGTTGGCTTTGTATTACGCAGGGGTTTTCCAGAGGCCGGGGATCTTCTCCCCGCACTTCGGGCAGGCGCCGTCCTTCATCCGGTTCGCCGTCACGCGGAAACCCCTGCGCTCGATGAGCCGCTCCCCGCAGGAGGGGCAGAAGGTGTCCTCGGAGTCCCCGATTTCCCCCGGACGGTTTCCCGTGTACACGAAACGCAGGCCCGCTTCCCGGCCCCACGCGCGGGCCCTCTCCAGGGTTTCCGGCGCGGTCCAGGGACGGTCGTCCATCCGGTACTGGGGATGAAACGCCGTGAGGTGCCAGGGGATGTCCATCGAGACGTCCGCGAGGAAGCGGGCCATCTCCCGGAGCTCCTTCTCGGAATCGTTCATGCCGGGGATCACGAGGGTCACCACTTCGACCCAATAGCCCATTGCGTGGGCCTCCCCGATGGTTTCCCGGACGGCGGAAAGCTTCCCGCCGATGACCTTCCGGTAGGTCGCGTCGCTGAAGCACTTCAGGTCCACCTTGAAGACGTCCAGGTGGGGGCGTAGGGCGTGCAGGACTTCCCGGGTGGCGTGGCCGTTCGAGACGAACGAGGTGAGAAGGCCCCTCTCGTGCGCGTGTCGGAAGATCTCGGCGGCCCATTCGGCCGTGATGAGGGGCTCGTTGTAGGTGGACGTGACGAGGGGGCAATGCTCCCGCAGGGCCGCTTCCACGACGGCGGAGGCCGTCAGGTCCCGCACCGCGCGGGCCGAACCCTCCGAGGCCGAGTCGCGGAGCGCCTGGCTGGAGACCCAGTTCTGGCAGAAGTCGCAGTGGAAGTTGCATCCCAACATCCCGAAGGAGAGGGCCCGGGAACCGGGCAGGACGTGGAAGAAGGGCTTCTTCTCGACGGGATCGGCCGCGAGACCCGCCACATAGCCGAAGGGTACCCGCAATTCGCCCCTGCGGTTGAAGCGGACGCGACAGACGCCCCTTTGTCCCTCCTTCAGGCGACAGCGGTGGGCGCAGGCGAAGCATTCGACGTCCCCTTCATCCAGCTTCCGGAACAGGATACCGGTTGCGGTCCGTTCATCCAGGAACTGCTCGAGGGTGGGTCGCGAGGACATGGTTTAACCATTATAGGATGCCGGGGCCTCCGGCGCGGGCGTGGTTTTGGGCGGGGAAATCCCCTACAATGAACGCGGGGCGCCGCTTTTCGGGGCTTGCCGCATTTTGAGGAGGGTCCTTTGCCCGTCGACGTGGGGGTGTTCAAGACGGCGGTGCCGTACCGCCATTTCAACGAACGCGATTGGGAAGCGCTCGGCGAGGTCCTTCGGCCCGTGACGGTGCCGACCGGGCAGGCGGTTTTCGCGGAGGGCGATCGCGGGGACGGTTTTTTCCTCATCCGGACGGGGCGGGTCAAGATCCGTCGCATGGTGGACCCGGAGGAGAAGGGGAAAAAGCAGGAGCAGTTGCTGACCATCCTGTCCTCCGGGCAGCTGTTCGGCGAGATGGCCCTGGTGGACGGGGCCCCCCGCTCGGCCGACGCCGTCGCCGAGGACGATACCGTCCTTTACCATCTTTCCCAGGCCGACTACGAGGGCCTGAAGGGGAAGCACCCCGGCACGGCCCTTCGCATCCAGGACCTGCTGGTGACGACCCTGAGCCTGCGCCTGCGCGAGGCCAACCGCAGTTTCGAGATCATCCAGTTCTGGCTAGCGTGAACAACCATGTGTGAAAGGTTTGAAGGTTTGAAAAGTGTGAATGTTTTCCAGCGTTCAGCCTGCTGTTCATCCTTTTCAAACCTTCGCACTTTTCAAACTTTTCGCACCTCCCGGTCTGCGCGGATCCTGGTCGCGATCGTCTCCCTGCTTATTCAAACGGCACTACTGAATGCGGCCCCTCGGGGTGCCTTGAAGCCTTCCCCCACCCCCACCCCGGATCTCTCCTCCTTCGCCCTGCCCCCCCTCCTCCTTTGCGAGGGGGCGGATGGCCTGATCCGGCTTTCCTTGAAGGAAGGCCGGGCATCCACCCTCTGGTCGGAAGGGGAGGTTCGCGATGTCCAGTCCCAGAAGGACGGTTCTTTCATCCTGACCGGAGGCCCCGGGATCGTGTCCTGCGTTCGGCGGACCTCCGAGGGCGTCTATCGCACTCTTTGGACATGGGAGGAGATGAACCTGCCTTGCCTGGTGAACGCCGTAGGCGCCGATTGGGGATGGAGGGGCGAGCCTGCCCTCATCCTGGCTTCCGATTGCACCTTGAACCGGCTGATCCTGGGCGAGGCGCGGACCCGGGCCCCGAAGATCCGTTGGGAGTTCAAATTGCCCGCCGCGCCGCAGCGGGTGAGCGTCTGCCCCGACAACGGCAACTTCCTCGTCACGATGCGGGTGAACACCGTCGGGATGGGCGCGCCACCCCAGGTGGCGGAAGTCAACTTCCGGGAGGACCGGGTCGATTGGTTCCTCGACGCCAAGAACGGTCTTGTCAAGACCCAGGATGCCGTGCGAACGACCTCGGGACGCACCCTGGTCGTGGCCGGGAAGAAGGCCACCCTGTACTGCTTCGACCGCGGAAAGAACCTGCTATGGGAGAAGCCGCTCTCCGCGACCGCGGAAGCCCGGCATACCCTCTCCCTGGCGAAAAGCGGGCAGCGAACGCTGTTGTGGGTCTCTGCGGTACCGGAGACGGAAAAACGGGCGAACCGGAAGGCGAAAGCGCGTCCGCGGCGCCCCTCGGGCGCCTATCTCGTGGACCCGGACCAGGGAAGGATCCTCGCCTTCAGGCGTTCACTCACGGAAGGACCCGCGCCCCTGAACGCGGTACCCGAGGACGCGTCGTTCATCCGGGGACGATGAGGGATCCCCTCGTCGTGCCCGGTCGTTGGCGGGGGGCGGTTCCTCCCGCGGAAGGGAATGGAACATGAATTCGCTGGTCGTCGGAACGATCGCAGTCCTCCTGCTGGGACTGGGTTACCGGTTCTATGGAAGATGGATCGCGGGGCTCTGGGACATCAACCCGAAAAAGAAGACCCCTGCCCACGCGATGAGGGACGGCGTGGATTACGTCCCCGCGAAGAACTGGCTCATCCTCTTCGGGCACCACTTCGCCGGCATCGCGGGCGCGGGCCCCATCATCGGCCCCGTGGTGGCCGCGGCGCTCTGGGGATGGGTCCCGGCCGTCGTCTGGATCGTGCTGGGTTCCGTCTTCATCGGCGCCGTGCACGACTTCTCGGCGCTCATGGCCTCCATCCGCCACCAGGGGAAGTCCATCGCCCAGGTGGCCGAGACCGTCATGGGCCGCCGGGCGCGGGTCCTCCTGGCCTGCTTCCTCTGGCTCTCCCTCGTGCTGGTGGTGGCGGTCTTCGCGGCCGTCACGGCCAAGACCCTGGTGGAGGAACCGCGCATCGTCATCCCGACCTTCGGCTTGATCCCGGTGGCCGTGCTCGTGGGCCTGATGATCTACCGCTGGCGCGCGGGGTCCTTCCTGTCCACCGCCGCCGGATTGCTTCTGTTGGCGGGGTTGCTGGTCCTGGGCCACTTCGTGCCGCTCTCCTGGGGTTCCATGACCGGTTGGATCGTCATCCTGTTGGCCTACGCCTTCGTGGCCTCCATCATCCCGGTCAACATCCTGCTCCAGCCGCGCGATTACCTCTCGACCTTCATCCTCTTCTTCGGGCTTCTCCTCGGCTACCTCGGCCTGGCCCTGAGCCGACCGGCCATGAACACCCCCGCCTTCGTGTCCTTCTCGTCCGCGCAGGGCCCCCTGTGGCCGATGCTTTTCGTGCTCATCGCCTGCGGGGCCGTGTCGGGGTTCCATTCCCTCATCGCCTCGGGAACGACCTCCAAGCAGTTGGACAACGAGAGGGACGCGCGGCGCATCGGATACGGTGCCATGATCCTGGAGGGCGTCCTGGCCGTCCTGGCGCTCCTGGCGGTCACGGCGGGCCTGCGGTGGAGCGCCGAGGGACCCGGCGGGGCTCCCGTGTATCCCGAGATGCTCAAGGGCGGCAACTGGATCGGGACCTTCGGGGCCGGATACGGTCAGCTGGTGGCGCCGCTTTTGGGGAGCACTCTCGGCACCCTCATCGCCATGACCACGCTCAACGCCTTCGTGATGACCACGCTGGATTCGGCCACCCGCATCGCCCGCTACATCACCGAGGAACTCTTCGGGGAGGCATGGGGCATCCGTCTCTTCAAGAACCACTTCGCGTCCACCACGCTCATCGTGCTGGCCGCCGCCTACCTGGCCATGGGCAACTGGACGGCCATCTGGCCCATCTTCGGCGCTTCCAACCAGCTGGTGGCGGCCCTTGGCCTCATGGTCATGTCCACCTACCTGCTCGCCCGGAAGAAGCCCACGGGATACACGCTTTATCCCGCCCTTTTCATGCTCGTGACGACCCTGGGGGCCCTGGCCTGGCAGATCCAGGGGTTCCTGAAGGCGGGGAACCACATGCTTTCGTCCATCGGGATCATCCTGGTCCTGCTGGCCCTGTTCCTGGTGGTGGAGAACGTCCGGATGGTCGCGGGCAAGAGGAAGATGTCCTGACCGGACGGGGAGGACGCATTGGTTCGTAAGATCCGCAGGGCCGCACGAGGCGTCCGCCGCAGGGACCGGGCGGAGGCTCCACCCTCTGCCGTCCCGGCTCCATCCCCGGCGCGGTTTTCCTGGGTCGCGTGGGCGATGCTCTCGGCCGGGTTCCTTCTCATGGCCTCCTTCTGGGCTTTGCGCCCGCCCTTCCATTTCCTTCTCCCCGGCTTGGAACCCATACCGGGTTTTCCGGCCGTAGCCGCCGCCGGGGCCGGGTTCCTGCTGGTCGTGGCGGCTTTCCGCCTGATGGGCCGAGGCGACGCCCCGGAAGATTTTTCCCCCGTCGCGGCCAGGGCCTGGCTGGCGGTCTTCCTGCTCCTGGGGGCGTGGTTGCGGCTCCACCGGTTCCAGGAGTTCCATCCGACCTGGGGCTGGGATCCCTTCTGGGAGATCATCGAGACGCTCAACACCATCGAACTGGGCGAGAACGCCCTTCTCTTCCACGTCGGGAGCCGGGAACCCTTCTTCACTTATTTCCTGGCACTCCTGTGGCGCTGCGTGCCCGGGCTGTCCCCCTATGCCGTTGCCAACGTGGGGAGCGCGCTCATCGACTTGGCGGCTGTCTGGATGCTTTATCTCGTCGGCAGCGAACTGGGGAGCCGCCGCCTGGGACTCGTGATGGCGGCCCTGGCCGCCGTCTCCAAGCCGATGATCATCATGTCGATCGCCTGCACGCGCGGGGTTTCCACGACGCTGGCCGCCGCGCTGGTGCTTCTCTTCAGCTTGCGCGTCCTGAAGGAGCCCCGCCTGGGACGGTTCCTGGCTTGGGGCGCCGTCCTGGGCGCCGCCGCCTACACCTACACCGGGATCCGGCCCCTTCTTCTCTTCACCGCGCTCTCGATGCTCGCGGCCGTGGCGTTCTCCGCATCGGTCCGGAACGCGGGATGGCCCGCGGCCCTTCTGGCCCTTGCGGGCGGGGGATGGCTCACCGCGGAGTTCATCAAGCGCAACGCCTTCGCAGGACCGTCCACGCCCGGGGTGGGGTTCCTCTTCGGGGGTGCGTTTTTGGGCGGGGCCCTCGCGGCCGCCGTGGCGGCCTGGTTCATCCTCTCGAGAAGGGAGGAGGATCGTTCGGCTTCCGCCCTGCGGGGATGGGCGGTCGGGACCGCGTTGGCCTGCCTGATCGTCCTTCCGCTCGTCCTGCACCCGCTCTTCGCGAACCACGTGATGAACAGCTCCCAGGCCTTCCGGAGTTCCTTGTCGGGGGGGTGGGCGGTGCTTGCTTCCGGCCTGGACCGGACCTGGACGCATCTTTTCACGGGGGGATGGCTCCTGGACCGGGAGGATATGAACATCCTCCGCGACACGTTCCTGGATATCCTTTCCATCCCCGCCCTGCTCCTGGGCCTGGCCGCGCTCCTGGCCCGGCCGGATCGCCGGGGCATCTGGCTTCTCCTCACGGCCGCGGCCGGATTCTTCCCCTACGCCTTCTCCGATGATCCTCACAGCGTCCGGTTGCTGGGCGGGCTTCCGGCCGCCTTCGCATTGGCGGCCCTGGCGATCGACCGCCTCTTGGCCGGCATCCGGTCGGCCGTGCCGGGTTCCTGGGCCGGGCGGGGCATCGCGGTCCTGGGTCTTGCCGTGATTCTCGCTACGGGGGCGGTCGTCGATTCGCGAATCTGGGGAGAGTTCGCGAAGCAGGCGGACCGCAACGTGGAGATCGACCGACTGCTCCAGGCGGAACCGCAGGACTTCCGGGTCTTCTTCGCTCCCGCGGGGGATTTCTTCCTGATGCACCAGTTCGCGGTCCAGCGTTCGGGCGGCCGACCGGCCTACCTGATGAAGGCCTCGAACCCGATCCATCTCGACCCGGGGGAGGCGGTCCCCGGCGTCGTGGTCTACGCCTCCCTCAGCGGGGATTTCGGGAACGAGGAGGAGCGGCTGGGAAGGATCCGGCGGGCCTATCCGGACCTGCCCTGCAAGCGGATCGATCTCCGCAACGAGAAGGCGTTGTGCCGGATGGAGATCCCCGCGTCGCGACTGAAGGAAGGGTCGGGACTCTTCCGTATACAGCGTGCAAGTTCCTCCGGTTGGCGGAGGATCTTTCCGGCCTGGAACTTCGGCTTGGCGCGCGGCAACCTCGTCAGCCGGGAGGATATCGCGTCCACGCCCGATGCGCCGCTTCCACCGGATGTCGAGGGCCAGCAATGCCGCATCACGGGAACGATCTCCCTGGCGAAGGGCGGGAAGGTCTCGTTCCTCGCCGACACGGGGGATATCGTGAGGCTCGAGGTGGCGGGGCGCAGGGTCCTCGATCATCTTCCCCGGCCGGGAGGGAAGACCCGGACAGAGGGGAGCGTCCACTTGCCGCCGGGCATCCATCCGTTGGTCCTGAGGGTCCACCGAAGGGGGGATGGTATCCCCGGGATCCATGTGATCCTTCCGGGCGAGACGGAGGCGCGGCCTCTTTCGGATATTGGGATTTAACCGGTATCAGACGTTTGAAGTGGGTTATTCGGGACGCCACGTGTCGATCGGGTCGATTGCGAATTTTTCGATTATGGTTTTTTGAACCGCCCTTTATCGTTAAAATGAAAACGAAAATCGATGCCACACGACAGCATTCCAACAACTTGACATCCGGAAAAGTCTCGTTCCGTGTGATCGATCCCTCCGTTGAACCGCGCCGGGTGACCCCGGGAAGGGACAGGGAATGAAGAGGAAGGTTTCGCGCAGAACCTCGACGGGAAAAGCGGAACGCCGCGGCCGGAAGGTCACGGTCGCGTCGGTCGACATCCCGGTTCCCGACCCGGTGCCCGTTCCATCCGGCGGGAACGGGACCTTGTGGGTCCTCTTCGGATGGGGACTGACCGTTTTCTCCCTCATTGCCCTGCAGGATTTCCAGGTCGTCGTGAAGACCTATTCGATGATCCAGCCCAACCGGTTCCCGCTCATCCCCAATTTCATCCTGATGGCGGTCGGACTTGGCATCACCATCTTTGGCTTTAACCGGTTAAGAGGCGAATGGACCGATCCCTCCCCCGGTCCCAAGACGGCCGGCATTCTCCTGGCCGCCATCATGGCCGGTGCCGCCGTCATCTGCGTCTTCGACCCCATGAACCCTCCGGGATATTACTGGGACGATTGGGCCAACAACGTGGTGTTGACGCGCCACGTTCTCGACCAGAACGTCCACCGCCTCATGTTCTACTTCGGGGGAAGGGAACCCTTCTTCCCCTATTGGCTCACCCTCTTCCGTCTCCTCCTGCCGGAGGTGCCGGGATACGTGGCCCAGCGCATCGCCTCCGGCGGCGTGGTCCTGCTCACGGTCTGGGTCCTTTACCTGGCGGGGCGGGAGGTGGGTTCTCGGCGCGCGGGCCTTTTTGCCGCCGCGCTGGGTGCGGTGGCGAAGCCCATCCTCCTCCTGAACATCGCGGGACTCCGCGCGGGAACCCTTCCCCTGGGGGCCGCGGTGGCGGTGCTCTTCACGCTCCGCGTCCTGCGCAAGCCGGACCTTCCTCATTTCCTGCAATGGGGGGCGGCGATGGCGTTCGGGGTCTACACCTATTCCGCCTATCGCCCGCTCATGATGTTCGTGCCGCTCCTGGTGCTGGCCTGGATCCTTCTGCGTCGCGAGGAGAGGTGCAATCCCCTCGCCTGCGCCGTGGCGGCCGGCCCGCCGGTCTTCCTGGCCGCCATCTTCGCCGGACTCTTCTCGGCCACGCATCCGATGTTCGCCGCCTGGGGCGCGTTCTGGTCCCGCCACCTGGCCAACGGTCCGCTGACGGTCCTGTGGTTCTCCCTCTGGGCCATCCTGGCCGTCGCCGCCCAGCGGGCCGCGTCCTACAAGGGATGCGGGAAGCGGCTCGCGGCCTGGGCGCTCGGCACCGGCCTGGCGTGTCTTTTGGTGTATCCCATCTCCCAGCATCTCGAATTCAACCAGCGCCTGCCGGACGTCTCGGTCTTCACCAAGGAAAAGGTGGTGGGAGGGCTCATCCCTTACCTCTGGGGCAAGGCCGTCCTGGTCGTGAGGTCCCTCTTCTGGTTCGCCACGGACCGCAACGACATGATGGTGTCCTACGAGGCGTTCTTCGACGTCCTCTCCATGGGGGCCTATGCCCTGGGCATCGCGTGGTTCCTGGGCAAGCCCGACGCGAAGAAGATCCATCTCGCCTTCATGGCCGCGATTGGGACCGTCGTCCTCGCCCTCTCCATCGACACGGCCTCCACCAAGATCGTGGCGGCCGCACCCCCGCTTTGCGTACTGGCGGCCGGGGCCGGGGAACGCCTCCTGGCTTCGACGCTTCCGCGATCCTTCCTGCGGCGGGCGATCCTCGCCCTGCTCTCGGCCGGTCTTCTCGCGGCGGGCATCGTCGAGTTCCGGAAGTTCAACGAATACTTCGTTCCGATCATCAGCCCGGAGACGGCCGTGGCCCGCCAGATCCGCAAGGATTACGGGAAATACCGGGTGTACCTGGGGCTCTCCGGGCACTTCGTGGGGCCCAACGCTCAATACGCCTTGAACGAGGGTCGCCGGTTCTACTACCTCAAGAACACGAACTGGATCCCGGTGGAAGCGGGTGAGGACCCCCAGGATGTGGTCGTCCTGCTCGACATGGAGAACCCGGAAATGGCGGAGCGGCTCAGGCGCGAATATCCCCGGGCCGAGTGGACGCAGGTCCTCATCAACCGGCATCCCGGCGGCATCGAGGTGGCTCCGCGCTACATGCACCGCATCGTGATCCGGGGGGAGGACATCCCCGAGGACGAGCGCTTCGTGCTCTACCGCCAGGTGAAACGGGGCGCCTGGGTGAGGCGCTACCACAGCGGCTTCTTCGGGTGGGGCGTCGGCGGGGTCCTGAGGGAGAACCGGATGGACGACCCGACCCAGGCGCCGAACCAGGAGGCGCTGGACCCGGAGCGCTACGAGGACTACTTCTTCCCGGGCATGACCGTCACGCGGGGCGCCATCCGAATCCCCGAGACCGCGACCTACGAGTGGATGATCACCGCGGCCAACCCCCTCTTCATCCGGGTGGGCGGGAAGACCCTGGTGAGGATGCATCGGGTGGAGGGGCAGACCCTGGTGAAGCGCCTGCGCCTCGAGGCGGGGATGCGGGACGTCGTGATCAAGACCTGGCTGCATTCCGCGACCGCGGTCTCCGTGGTGCTCTTCCGCAAGGTGGGGGACGTGGAATGGACCACCCTCGAGCAGGCGTCCCGGGCCCCCGAGCCGGGGAAACAGGGAGGAGGATGACATGCCGCCCAGCGGGAGTTCGTTGCGCCGGGAGGTGCTCGGACGGTTCCGGGAGGAACCCCTCGGAACGAGGGCGTTCCTTCTCGCCCGCTGGATCTGGACCCCCTACCGCGAGGTGGCCCGCGTGCTTCCCGCGCGCGGCCGCATCCTCGACGCGGGTTGCGGCCACGGTCTTCTGGCCCTCACGATGGCCCTCGAGTCTCCCGCGCGGCGCATCCTGGCCACGGACCACGACGGACCCCGCATCGCGGCCGCGAAGCGCGCGGGCCGGGGGATCAAGAACCTCACGTTTCGCGAGGCGGATTTCACCCGCGTGCCGCCCGGCCCCTTCGACGGCATCGTCTACATGGACGACCTGCATTACCTGCCCTTCGCGGAGCAGGAAGCGCTCTTGCGTCGCTCGCGGGGTCGGCTGAGACGGGGCGGGGTCCTCGTTTTCCGCGAACTGGGGCAGACCGGCTCGCTCTTTTCCCGATGGAACCGGGTGCACGAGCGGATCATGACCACGCTGGGCCTGACGAAGGCCGAGCGCCTGCATTTCCGGACCCCCGACGGCTGGAAGGCCATGGCCGGGAAGGCGGGGTTCCAGGTGCGCATGCGCCCCCTGGCCCGGCCGCCCTACGCGGACATTCTCTACGAATGCGTGAAGCGATGAGCCCGACCCTCGGCGCCTTGCCGGTCTGGGAAGGTCCCTTTCCGAGCCTGAAGGGTTCTTTGGACGTTTCCTTCATCCTTCCGGTCCCCTTCAAGGCCGACACCCTGCTCGACCGCCCCCAGGCCCTGCGTTACCTCTCGGAGATCCAACGGTTCCTCCAGAAGGAGTTCGGCCGCAGGCACGAGATCATCCTCGCGCCCTACGGCCCGGGCGCGGCCGCGGACATCGGGCAGGGGAAGCGCAAAAGCCGCGGACTCAAGGCCCTCTTCCAATGGCGGGCCCTGGCGGCCGCCAACGTGGGCGACGCCGTGAGGGGCGCGGCATTCCGGTCCCGGGGAAGGATCCTCCTGGTGGGGAACCTCGAGTACCAGTACCCGCCCATCTTCTTCCGCGAGGCCCTGTGGCTCTTGGGGAAGGGCGCCCCGGCCGTGTGCGCCAACCGCCGCCTGGAGGATTCCGAGTTCTCGGTCCCCGCGAACATCCTGAACGTGACCCTGCGGCACCACGCCCTGGGGCTGGCCTTCAACGCCCTCCTGCGCCGCTTCGTGGGGCTGAAGACCACGGACGGCCTTTCCGGGGCCTACGCCATGAAACGCGCCGTCGCCCTGCGGCTTTTCAGCCGCCTGTCCTGCCCCGGGTTCCTCTACGAGATCGAGCTGAACCTCATCGCGATGGCCAACGGATGGAGGTTCACCGAACTGCCGGCGCGCCTGCGGTTCGGCCGGGAGAAGCCCTTCCGGCGGCTGGTCACGGAGGTGCGCGAGATCGTCGAGTGGGTACCCCGACTGCGCCGACAGTTCAAGGGCGGGAAATACGAGTTCCTGCGCCTGAACAACAACCATCTGTTCGCGGACGACTGGGGGATGTCCCGGAGCATCAATGAGGGGGTTCTGAGGATCGCGCGGCTGGGGCACTTGAAGTACGTGTCCGTCATGGCGGGCCTGCCTCAGGTTCGCTACCGCCTGGAGGAACTGAAGCGCGTGAAGGGGATGGACCTCGGGATCCACTTCCACCTCTCGCTCCCGCCCTCGTCGCTGGGCAAGGTCTTCCTGAGATGGGGGATGTGGCGGCTGGGCTTGAACCGGAAGTTCATCCGACACGTGAGGGAGGAGCTTTCCCGGCAGATCGCTTGGCTGAAGAGCCACGGCATCCGCCCCCGGCATTTCGACAGCCACCACCACGTGCATGCTCTCCCCGGCCTGCTGGACGCCGTCGCGGATATCTTGCGGAAGGAAGGCGTCCGGTACGTAAGGGTGCCCTGCGATCCGACCGTGGGATGGAGCCTGCGGCGGCGGGTCATCTATTGGATGGGGCGCCTGATGGCGCCCGCCGTGAAACGGCACGGGTTCCGGTATCTGTCCCTCTGGTATCCCCGGCCGGAGGACATCTCCAGTTACAACGACATGGTCTTCAGCATGAACCGCGTGAGCAATTCGGAGGTCCTGGTGCATCCGGCGGCCTACGACGACATCGCGGAAAGCGCCCCCTACGACCCCTACCGGGAGGGGAGGGTGGCCGAATACCGCGTCCTGCGCCTCCTGGCCCTGGCCCTGCGCCTGCCGCGTCCCTGACCGAACCGACCTCTCACGAACCGGGAGGCTGTTTTTCAGCGTCGGGCACATCCCGGCTCCCGGCCTTCAGGAGATCCTCCGCCGGTCCTTCCCCCTCGACGAGTCGTCGCGCCTCGCCCACCTCCTCCGGTTTTCCCAGAAGCAGCAGGAGGTCGCCCTCCTCCAGGATGGTCTCGGGCAGCATCGTGGTATAACGCACCCCCGCGCGCTCCAGTCCCACCACGCTGGCACCGGTGTGGGTGCGGAAGGACAGCTCGCCCAGGGTCTTGCCGGCCAGGATGGATCCCGGGGGCACTTTCGCGGTCTCCAGATGGAAGCCCTCGCCATCGGAGGCCATCTGCGGGTGGGGTTCCCGACAGCATTCCCTCAGGTAGTTGGAGGCCGATTCCAGGTGTTCCTTCTCGCCCAAAAGGACCAGGACGTCCGAGGGGAGGAGCTGGAAGTCGGGCCCGGGATTGGTGACGCAGTTCTCGCCGCGGTAGACCGCGATGATGGAGGCGCCGGTCCGCTTCCGGAGCCGCAGGTCCGCCAGGGTTCGGTTCGCGCCGCAGAATTCGGTGGGGAGGATGAAGTCGGTGATGGAGGCCTTCCAGGGATAACGCTCGTTCATGAGGGTCCGCATCGCGCCGCTGGAGGATTCGGTCATGCCGTAGGAGGAGATGATGTTGCCCACGAGACCGTCGAAACGGGTTTCCATTCGCGAAAGCGCGCTCCTCAACACGCCCAGGCGGGCCATCACCACGCCCAGCACGACGAGGAAGAGCGTGGTGGCCGATACGAAGGGCGAGGCGAAGAAGAGAAAGAGGACGCCCAGCACGAAGGCCGCGACGAACTGGAGCAGGGTCAGGAGGGTCTGCCCCTTGGGGTCCATCTTCTCGCCGCCCGCCTTCAGGAGGTGGCGGAAGAGACTGCCCAGGGTATTGAGGGAGAGGAGGAAGAGGGCCAGGTAGACGCCGCCGAAGACGATTTCGCGGAAGACCTTCGCGTCCCCCTCCCAGAGGACCCGGTGGATACGGTGTTCGGCCAAATAGGCATTCGCCGCGCGGTTGGCATAGACCGCGCCCGCCATGAGGAGGATGAGAAGCACGGCGCGGCCCGCGAGAGGATAGAGTTGGGCCGGGAACCGCTTCCGGCTGAAGGGTCCGCTCAGGGCCTGGATCCAGCTCTGGTACCGCATCGCGAGGGTCTGCCAGACGGCGGGAACCGCGCCCTCGAAGCGGGCGGCCCAGGGGCCGCTGTGCCGGATCAGGAAGGGCGTCACGAACGCCATGGTCATCGAGACGACCAGGGCCATGGAGAAGAAGGAGGCGGGTGCCGTGCCGGTGGAGACGCCCAGGTTCGCGATGACGAAGGACAGTTCGCCGATCACCGTGAGGGAGAGGCCCGCCCGGAAGGTGGTCTTGAGGTCGTAGCCCGAAAGAAGCGTGGCCGTCGAGGCCGCGAAGAAGCGGCCCACGAAGGACATGAAGAGGCCTGCTCCCACCAGCCAATAGATCTCGCCGCGGGCGGGGAGATCGAACTGGAGACCCATGGTCACGAAGAAAACGGCCAGGAAGAGGTCCCTTACGGACTGGAGGCGCTGCTCCAACCTGTCCACCAAGCCGGATTCCGCGATGAGGGCACCGGCCAGGAAGGCGCCCAGGGCGGCGGAGACCCCGAGCCGGGTGGCGGTCGTGGCGACGAGGAAGCAGATCCCGATGGCGGCCAGGGAAAGGGTCTCGCCCGATCCCAGCCGGTGGATCCACCGGAGCAGGCGGGGCACCACCAGGAGGCCCAGGCCTACCGTCCCGGCGGAGAAGGCCACCACGCGGGATGCGGCCGAGAGGATCTGGGTCACATCCGGCGCCCCGGAGCCCGCCACGGTGGAGAGGAAGACGAGGACCACGACGGTGGCGAGGTCTTCCATCAGGGTGATGCCGATGATGACGGACGCGAACTCCTGCGAGAGCATCTTCTCGTCCGTGAGGGTCTTGACGATGATCGTGGTGGATGCCGTGGTGAAAAGGGCGCCGAAGAAGAGGCTTTCCGAGACCTTGTACCCCAACAGCTGGGCCAGGATGAAACCCAGCCACATGATGAGAGTCACCTCCAGGAACCCCGCGAGAACGACCCGGAACCCCACCTGCCGGAACTTCCGGAGGTTGAACTGCATCCCGATGAAGAACATGATGAAGATGACCCCCAACTGGGCGAGCAGTTGGATGTTCTCGGGGTGCTGCAAGTCGGGCAGGAAGGGGAACCGCGCGTTCAGGAGGAGCCCGGCCAGGAGGTAGCCCAGGACAAGGGGCTGTCGGAATCGCTGGAAGACGACGGTGACCAGGGCCCCGAGGCCGACGACCCAGGCCAGGTCCACGAGAAAGGTCACGCTGTCCATGGGGGCATTGTAGCAAGTCCGCGACGAAGGAGCCGCTTGTTTGATGGCCTTCCCGGAGGACCGTCTTGGAAATCACGGTCCGCTGGGTTAAACTCGTTCCTCTTGTCGTTGAATCGAAATCATCCCGGTCTCACCTTCGCGCCTTCGTGTCTTCGTGGTGAAAAAGGAGTTCCCGTGGAAAAACCCAAGGATTTTCCCGACAACCTGATCCTCATCGGGATGTTCGGGAGCGGCAAGACCACCGTCGGGCGGATCCTGGCCCGCCATCTGCGCTACCACTTCATCGACGTGGATCAGTTGATCGAGGCGCGTTTCCACAAACCCCTGCAGAAGGTGCTGGAACGGTTGGGCATGGAAGGGTTCATGAAGATGGAAGAGGGGATCCTCCTGGCCCTCCACCCGCGGCATTGCGTGGTGGCCACGGGCGGAAGCGCCGTGTATTACCCCAAGGCCATGGCCTACCTGAAGACCCTGGGTCCGAGGGTCTTTTTGAAAGTGCCCCTGGCGGAGCTGAAAAGGCGTATCCCCGATTTCTCGGCCCGTGGAACCGTTCGCCGGGGTGGTGAAACGATCGACGCGCTCTTCCGGGAGCGCAGGCCCCTCCTGGAGCGCTATGCCGACATCACCCTGAAGGCCTACGGGAAGTCCTGGGAAGACATGGCGCTGGACCTGCTCCAACAGATGGGGGTCAAGATCACGCCGCCCAAGTTGGGGACTCCTTCCGGGATGGTCAAGAAAAGAAATAAGTAGCCGTTACATGAAAACGGCGGCGCCGCGATTGCGGCACCGCCGGGGCTCATCCTGGGATTCTTGATCGCTTCTCTTCGTGCCTTCGTGTCTTCGTGGTGAATGACTCCAATATCATACCTGCGGGTGGCCCGAGGGTTCCTCGTAGAGGGCCGTCGAGAGGTACCGCTCTCCCGTGTCGCACACCACGAACACGACGGTCTTTCCCTTGTTCTCGTCCCGGGCGGCCACCTGCAGGGCCGCGTGGGCGATGGCCCCCGACGAGATGCCGGCGAGGACCCCTTCCTCCCGCGCGAGGCGCCGGGCGGCCGTATAGGCCTCCTCCGTCCTCACCGGGATCACCTCGTCGTAGATCCTCGTGTTCAAAACGTCCGGCACGAAGTTGGCCCCGATGCCCTGGATCTTGTGGGGGCCGGGCTTCCCGCCCGTCAAAACCGGTGAATCGGCCGGCTCCACGGCCACGACCTTCAATTTCCCGTTCTTCTTCTTGAGGGCCTCGCCGACGCCCGTGACGGTTCCGCCGGTGCCCACGCCCGCGACGAAGACGTCGATCTTGCCCCCGGTGTCCTTCCAGATCTCCGCGGCGGTGTTCTTCCGGTGGGCCTCCGGGTTGGCCGGGTTCTGGAACTGCTGGACGAGGAAGGAACCCGGGCTGTTCCAGGCCAGTTCCTCCGCCTTCTGCACGGCCCCCTTCATCCCGAGGGAGCCGGGAGTCAGCACGAGGTCGGCCCCGTAGGCGGCCAGGAGTTTCCGGCGCTCGATGCTCATGGTGTCCGGCATGGCGAGGATGAGGCGGTAACCCTTCGCGGCGGCCACCAGCGCCAGCCCGATGCCCGTGTTGCCCGACGTGGCCTCGATGAGGATCCCGCCGGGCTTCAGGCGTCCGTCCCTCTCGGCGGCCTCGATCATCGAGAGCGCGATGCGGTCCTTCACGCTCCCTCCGGGGTTGAACGACTCCAGTTTCGCCACCAACCGGGCTTTCAGGCCCTTCTCCATCCTTTTCAGGCGCAAGAGCGGCGTACGCCCGATCAGCTCGGCTATGTTCTCGTAGATCTGGCTCATGTCATCTCTCCTTGTTTTTTTCGTCGCTGCATACCCGCCACTCATACCCTTCATCATCCTCGTTTCGGGGACGGATCCAGCTTCCGCCCAACAACAGGCCGATAGCAAGAGGTTCGGATGACGGCGTTCCGGTCCTCCGGGGCGCATTCACGGGGTTTCCTTGAGGGCCTCCGGGCTTTCGAGGAAGCCGGAGATGAGCGTGGATTGCTGGGGGTTCTCGAGAAGGAAGGAGTCATGGCCGCCGTCCGTGTCGATCTCGCAATAGGTGACGTCGGCCTGGTTGCGCCGCAGGGCCGAAGCGATCTCCTTGGACTGCGAGGAGGGGTAGAGCCAGTCGGAGGAGAAGGAAACGATCAGGGAGCGGCCCCTGAAGCGGGAAAGGGCGTCCTCCAAAGAGGCGCCCTCCGCCGACAGGTCGAAGGTGTCGATGGCCTTGGAGATGAAAAGGTATGAATTGGCGTCGAAGCGGTCCACGAAGGCGGAGCCCTGGTGGGATAGATAGGTCTCCACCTCGAAGGCGGGCTCGAACTTCTCCTGGGGTGAATGGCGCAAGCGCCGCCCGAACTTGTGGAACATGGCGGCCTCGGACAGGTACGTGATGTGGCCGATCATGCGGGCCACGGCCAAGCCGAGGTCCGGCCCGGCATCAGCCGCGTAATGCCCGCCCTTCCAGTTCGGGTCGGACACGATGGCCCTCCGACCGACCTCGTTGAAGGCGATCTGCTGGGGCGTGTGACGGGCGCAGGTGGCGATGACGACCGCGTTCCTCAGGCGCGAGGGGTACGCCGTCATCCACTGGAGGGCCTGCATCCCTCCCATGGAGCCGCCCACGACCGCGTGGAGCCGGCGGATGCCCAGATGATCCAGGAGGCGTCTCTGGGCTTCCACCATGTCGGCGATACTGACGAGGGGAAAGTCCAGGCCCCACGGTCTTCCCGTGGCGGGGTTGACGGAAGAGGGGCCGGTGGAGCCCTGGCATCCCCCGATCACGTTGGAGCCGATCACGAACCAGCGGTCCGTGTCGATGGCCTTGCCCGGGCCGACCGAGGTCTCCCACCAGCCCGGTTTCCCGTTCTTCGCGCTCAGCCCCGCCACGTGGGCGTCGCCGGAGAGGGCGTGGCAGACCAGGATGGCGTTGTCCTTGTCGGCGGAAAGGCGCCCCAGCGTCTCATACTCGAGCGTGAATCCGGGGAGCTCCTCGCCGCTTTTCAGCGCAAGGGACTCCGAAGTCGTGAACTGATGGATGGGGACGACCCCCAGTGGGTGTGAGATCGGTTCGGCCATGTCGGTTCCTCTTCGGTGCAAAGGATCAGGCCCTTGAATCAAAAATGAGAAATTAGCAATTAGGAATGATGAATGAAGGACGTCGATGCGGTGCATCGACCCCCAGCAATTCCTGATTCCGCATTCCTCATTCAACATTCCGTCTGAGGCGGACCTTGCCTCAGGCGGTAAGCGCCTGGTCGATGTCCTCGATGATGTCCTCCGCGTTCTCGATGCCGATCGACAGGCGGATGAAGTCGTCCGTCACGCCCGTGGCGGCGCGCTCCTCGGGGCTCAATTGCTGGTGCGTCGTGGAGGCCGGGTGGATCACCAGGCTCTTGGCGTCACCGATATTGGCCAGGTGCGACAGGAGCTTCACGTTCCCGATGAAGCGCTTGCCGGCCTCCAGGCCGCCCTTCACGCCGAAGCCGAGGATGGCGCCCGCTCCCTGGGGCAGGTACTTCTGCGCCCTTTCCCGCTCGGGGGAGGACGCGAGACCGGGGTAGTTCACCCAGGAGACCCGGGGGTGCTTTTCCAGGAATTGCGCCACCTTCAGGGCGTTCTCGCTGTGGCGCGGCATGCGGAGATGAAGGGTCTCGAGTCCCAGCAGGAATTCCCGCGCGTTGAAGGGCGACAGGGCGCAACCCAGGTCGCGGAGCAGGACCACGCGGGCCTTGATGATGTAGGCGATGTTGCCCAGGGGCCTCAGGGCGTCCACGAACTTCAGGTCGTGGTAGCTGGGGTCCGGGTCCGTGATCAACGGGAACCGGCCGCTTTTTTCCCAGTCGAAGCGTCCGGAGTCCACGATCACGCCTCCGAGCGAAGTGCCGTGGCCGCCGATGAACTTGGTGGCCGAGTACACCACGATGTCGGCTCCATGCTCGAGGGGCCGCACCAGCCAGGGCACCGACGTGTTGTCCACGACCAGGGGCAGGCCGTGCCGGTGCGCCGCATCGGCGACGGCCTGGAAATCCAGTACGTTCAGCTTCGGGTTCCCGACGGATTCGGCGTACACGGCCTTGGTCCGTTCCGTGACAGCCCGGTCGACGTTCCCGGGGTCGGAGGAATCGACGAAGGTCACGCGGATGCCCATCTTCGCGAAGGTGTGGCGCAGAAGGTTGTAGGTGCCGCCGTAGAGGTTGTTGAAGGCCACGATCTCGTCCCCGGCCTGCGCGATGTTCTGCAGGGCCAGGGCGATGGCCGACTGGCCCGAGGAGACGGCCAGGGCCCCGACGCCGCCCTCCAGGGCCGCCATGCGCTTCTCGAAGACGTCGGTGGTGGGGTTCATCAGGCGGGTGTAGATGTTGCCGAACTCCTTCAGCGCGAAGAGGTTGGCCGCGTGTTCGGGGCTCTTGAAGGCGTAGGCCGTGGTCTGGTACAGAGGCACGGCACGGGACCCGGTCGTAGGATCCGGTTCCTGCCCTGCGTGAACCGCCAGGGTCTCGGGGCGATAGGTTTTATTCATGTCAGGCCTCCTCCCGCACCGATCTCGATCGGAGATCGGCGCGAACAACCGTCAGGTCCCGGCTGGAGGCCGGGACCTGGTTCGGATCCGGTTCCTGCCCTGCGTGAACCGCCAGGGTCTCGGGTCGGTAATTCGTGCTCATGGCTTGACTTCCTTTCCCGTTCCCGGAGGAACGGATCGGGGCCGGGTTGACCGGCCCGCTACTTGAAGATACCGCCCGGTTTCAGGCGGATGGATCCTGCGCGCGCCCGGTCGAGTTCAAGGCTCGGCGGACACGAACGGCGAATTCACGGGCGAAGAGGCTCGGCAGGACCCGGGCCCGCCAGGTCAGCGGGAGGGGGGTGATCTGGACGATCTCGATCGCGTGGCTGCGGCAGTATTTCCGGAAGAGCGGGAGCGTCAGGCGGGAGGGAGGCCCTCCCAGGGAAGCCTTCACGGCGCCCGGCACCGTCCCGGTGAAAAGGTAGCGCAGGCCGTGGCGAAGGTGGCCGAAGTTGGTGAAAGTGACGAGGACCTCGCGCCCCACGCGGAGCATTTCGTCGAGCACGGGCTCGGGCTTCGGGAGCAGTTCGAGCGTCCGGATCAGGGAGACGCAGTCGAAGGAGCCGTCGGGGTAGGAGGTCAGGCCCTCCGTGATGTCGCCGTGGTACACGGAAAGCCCGGACTGCACGCAATTCAGCACCCCGGATTCGGAGATCTCGACACCGAGCGCCCGTGTCGCGCCCCGGGCGAGGGCTTCCCGGAGGAAGACCCCGTCGCCGCACGCGAGGTCCAGCAGGGAGGCCCGCGGCGGAAGAAGGCGGGCCAGACGGCGGTAGAAAAGGATGGGATCGGGTTGGGACGGGCTCAAATGAAAAACCCCCTTTTGGATAAGGGGGTCCGGTGGTCTGCCGTTCCCCTTATCTTTCGCGGCCACGAAACGCGCCGCGCTGGATTTGGCACCTAGCGGAAATTGCACCGCTGGTTGCCGAGGCGTCTCAGGGCCAGTCCCTCAGCCTCTCACGATAAGGAAAAACAAAGTATCTTGTCCGACCGTCCCGGAATCAGGACGTGCTGGAACGGTATCACCCCGTGCCGGGGAAGTCAAGGGGACCCCGGATCCCCGCATCGCGGTGCGATTGATCCGGTCCCGTCCCGGCCGGCGGGTCTATAATGGGGTCATTACGCGGAAGGAGTTGCCATGAAGGCCACCATCGTCGGTTCCGGCAACATGGGCACCGCCATGGCGTGTTTGCTGGCCCTGAACGGGCGGCAGGTGACCTGCTGGGACCATGTGCCCGAGGTCGTGGAGGACATCCGGAAGAACCACGAGAACAAGCGGTACCTGCCCGGCGTCCGGCTTTCCCCCTCCATCACGGCCGAGTTGCTGCTCACCCAGGCCGTGCGCGAAGCGCGGGTCATCGTGGTGGCCGTGCCGTCCCCCTATTTCCGGAACGTGGTGAAGGAATTCTCCCCCTTCGCCGCGTCCGATGCCGTCGTGATCGGGTGCGCCAAGGGTCTGGAGGCCCACAGCGGGAAGCGGATGAGCCAGGTGTACTCCGAGACCTCGGCCCATGACGGCGAGCGTTACACGGTCCTCTCGGGCCCGAGCGTGGCGGGGGAGTTCGCCTGGGGAAGGCCCACCGCCGCGGTTCTGGCCGGTTTGCATGAACCCAGCGTCCAGAAGGCCGTCCAGGTCCTCTCGACGCCCTTTTTCCGCGTCGGGACGACGACGGACGTCGAGGGCGTGGAATGGGGCGGGGTGCTGAAGAACATCTATGCCATCGGCATGGGGTTCATCGACGGACTTTCCCCCGGCAGCGTCAACGTGAAGGCGGCCTTCCTCGAGATGGCCATGAGGGAGATGCGGATCGTCGGCGTCCGCCTGGGCGCCCGGGTGGAGACCCTCGACGGCCTGGCGGGCCTGGGGGACCTGGTCACGACCGGCTTCTCGCCGGACTCCCACAACCGCCGCCTGGGGGAGAGCCTGGCCTTGGGGAGGAAATTCGAGGATACCGTCGACCACCTGGGGGGCGGCCTGCCCGAAGGCGTGAAGACGGCCGCCATCCTGTCGGACATGACCGAGCGCATGAGGATCGAGGCGCCCCTCCTGCGGCGGATCGACGCCTGCATCAAGCACCCGGCCGGCATCGCGAAATTCCTCGACGAGGTCTGGAAGATACCCGCCATCCAGTAACCCCGGACATTAATCACCACCAGACCGCTTCGCGGTCCACGAGCGGCCTTCGGCCGCCACCATTAAGACGGGTTCATGGATGGGTCGTATATTCCCTTATTCCCTGGTGGAGCCCGAAGGGCTCTGGTGGTCCCGAGTGAAACGAGGGACTGGTGGTGGATGGATCCTTTATTCGAGCTTGAATATGTAGTTCAACGGGGTGTTTTCTCGGGTGACGACATGCAGGGGTTCCCGGGCGCCCGCCCAGTTGTGCTCGCCCCAACGCGTGAAGCTCACGAAGTAATCCGCCTCCTCGAACGGCGCCCAGGCCATCCCCGGCTTGAAATAGTACACCGACGAGAGGGCGTTGCCCCGCGTGTGGACCTTGACGGTCCGCGTCCGGGGGTCGAGGTCCCTCAATTCGTTCTCCTTCAGCCACTCGATGGCTTCCTTGTAGGTCCCGCCCCAGTAATCCGTGTCGAAATTCCCGTACGCGCCCTTCAATCCTCCGACCGTCCGGTTGAAATAGAGGTTCTCATAGGGGTGGAGGGACATCAGGTCGTGGGCCGTGACACCCATCTTGAGGAGCAGGAGGGCGAGGATCACCTTCCTCCAGGTTCCCGGGCGGCGCAGGAGGAGGCGCAGGAAACCGACCGTGGCCGCGAGGATGAGGACCGGCAGGAGGAACAGGTAGACGCGCATCCCGTCGAGCATCGTGGGTTTCAGGAGAAGGTACAGGGCCGCGTGGACGCCGAAGGTGATCCCGGCCAGGCGCATCAGGGGGGCCTCCTCCCTTTTTCCCTTCAGGAACGGCGATGCGATGGCGAGCGCCATCCAGGCCAGGGGTGTCGTGATCGCCAGCCACACCGGCAGGTAATGGAAGGGCAGTTCGTGGGAGGGCACGAGTCGGCCCAGGTACAACGCGGTCTGGTGGGCGTAATAGCGGGGTGCCGTTCGGATCATCTCCCACCAATGGGCCAGGGGATCGCTGTGCAGGTAGGGATAGGATGCGAAAAGGACGAGGTTCGACAGCAGGAACACCAGGGCGAGGGGGGGCGCGTTGCGACGGATCAGGTCCCGCCAGGCGGATTGCCTCCTCCAGCGGCCCCGGTCGAGATTCTGGAACGCCAGGAAGAGGATCCAGATGATATAGAGGGAATACCCGGCCGTCCTCAGGCTGTGGGTCGCGCCGAGCAGGAGGCCCAGGCCCAGGATCCACCCGGGAGAGCGCGGGGCGGATTCCTTGTTCCGAGAGGAGAAGTAGATCGCGGCGAGCGAGAGGATGAAGGCCACCGCGAAGGGCATGTCATGGGGGTTGTGGGGCGTATCGCCCGAGAACCGGGGCGTGAGGAAAAGCATGGCGGGGCCCAGGAAGGCCGCCCAGGGTTTCCGGAGCGCGTGGAGGAGCAGTTCGAAGACGGCCCAGAAGGCGAAAAGGGCGAAGATCATGTTGAAGCCGTGGGCCGCCTCGGCGTTGAGGGAGGGGTTCACGAGGGCCTGGAGGCCCCCGTAGAGGTTGCTGTAAATGCGCAGGATGGGGGACTTCGCGAGGGCCTCCTGGTAGGGGACGGGGTCGCCCCGGAGCATCCGCACGTAGGCGTCGCCCCAGAGGTAGCAATCGGGCTCGTCCCAGGTGATGCCGTAATCGCGATAGGTCAGGGCCGTGAAGACGAGATACAGCGCGGCGAACAGGAGGAACGGTACGCGGGGCTTGAGGAGGTTCCGCTTCGGCATGCACACATTATAACCGCGGCGGTAATCCAATGAGGAATTAGGAATGTGGAATCACACCTGTCCAAGACCATTCAACCGAAGGGCATCTCAAGGCGTCCCCTCAC
>CAZGWJ010000025.1:0-31229 GCA_964529445.1 uncultured bacterium | reverse complement strand
ATGCATCATGACCTTCATGCGCTTCGCGCGCTCCGCAAGGATCCGATGGACGTCCATGGTCGAGCGGTTTCTTTCCCTGGACTGCTATTTCTCCTTCGCGGGACCGCTCACTTTCAAGAACGGGCAGGAACATCGGGATGCGTTGGGACTCGTGCCTCTCGATCGGTTGATCGTCGAGACCGACGCTCCCTGGCTGGCCCCGGACCCCCACCGGGGGAAGCGCAACGAGCCGGCTTTCGTGTCGTTCGTCGCCCGCCGGGCCGCCGAGGTGAAAGGTGTTCCTTACGAGGAATTGGCGAGGGTCACCACCGCCAACGCCTGCGCTTTCTACAGCCTGCCTGTTTCCTGACAGGAAATCCTTAATATTTGCCCCCCGCCCCGTTACAATCCTATGAAAACCCTCGCCCGGAGCCGGCCATGATCCAGGATGCCCTCAAGAAGCTCGTCAAGAAACAGGACCTCACCCGCGAGGAGTCCTCCGCCTGCATGGTGGAGATGCTCGAGGCCAAGGCTACGCCGGCCCAGGTAGGTTCCTACCTTTCGCTTTTGGCCGCCAAGGGCGAGACTGTGGACGAGATCGTGGGCGGCATGGAGGTCATGCGGAAGCACATGGTGAGGATCACCTGTCCCGATCCCGATGCCGTGGACGTGTGCGGGACCGGGGGCGACCACGCCGGGACCTTCAACATCTCGACGGCCTCGGCTTTCGTACTCGCGGGCGGGGACGTGACGGTGGCAAAGCACGGCAACCGGGCCGCATCCAGCCAGTGCGGCAGTGCGGAGGTTCTCCAGGAGCTGGGTGTCCGGATCGATGCCCCGATCCCGGTCCTGGAGAAATGCTTGAAGGAGGCTCGCATCGCCTTCCTTTTCGCCCCGGCCTTCCACCCCGCCATGAAGAACGTCGGTCCCATACGGAAGGAACTGGGTTTGAGGACCCTCTTCAACATCCTCGGACCCTTGTGCAATCCTGCGGGCGTCACGAGGCAGGTCATCGGCGTGTTCGATCCGGAGAAGGCCAGGCTCATGGCCCGGGCATTGGTCCGCGCCGGGAGCGTCCAGGTGGTGACCCTGAACAGCCGGGACGGGCTCGACGAGGTGAGTTGTGCGGGGGCCACGGATCTTTTCGAGATGCGTCCCGCTTGGAAGGAACTGGAAACCTTGACCCTCTATCCGGAAGTCTTCGGTTTCACCCGTTGGCCCGTGGAACAACTGGCCGGGGGTAACGCCGCTGTCAACGCCGGCATCCTTCGCGGCATTCTCGAGGGCCGGGAAACGGGAGCCCGCCGGGACGCCGTCGTCATGAGTGCGGCACTGGGATTCTACGTGTCGGGCCGGGTCCAGCATGTGCAGGACGGCATCCAGGCCGCCAAGGAATCCCTGGATTCAGGAAGGGCCGCTCGGGCGCTGGAGACCCTGATCGGGGTCTCGAAGGGTTGAGCGAAGGTGACAAGGGGCAAATCGTGGGCATCTTGAACAACATCGCGGAGACCAAGAGGAAGGAGGTCGAGCGCCTCAAGCGCGACCGGTTGCTTTCCTCCCTCAAGGATGGGGCGCTCGCCCAGCATCCTCCACTTGATTTCGTGGGGGCCATTCGAAGGGAAGGGCAGTTGTCCCTCATCGCCGAACTCAAGAAGGCCAGCCCCTCGAGGGGCGTCCTCCGGCCGGATTTCGACGTGCCGCGGTTGGCGAGGGATTACGTGCAGGGAGGGGCCCAGGCTCTTTCGGTGCTGACCGACGAGAATTATTTCCAGGGCTCCCTCGCGAACCTGCAGGCCGCCAAATCCGTCGCGGGATTGCCCGTATTGCGGAAGGACTTCATCATCGACGAGTGGCAGGTTTGGGAGGCCCGGGAAGCGGGAGCCGATGCCGTACTCCTCATTGCGGCCCTCCTGCCGTTGGGGCGTCTGCGCGAGATGCAGGACCTCGTCCATGAACTCGGGATGGCGGCCCTCGTGGAGGTCCATAGCAGGAGGGAAGTGGACGCCGCGCGAGCGGCCGAATGCCCCCTGATCGGCATCAACAACCGTGATCTTGAAAGTTTCGTGGTGGATCCCGAAACCACCCTGAAGTTGCTTCCCCTGTGTCCGAAGGGGTCCACGGTGGTCAGCGAGAGCGGTATCAAAACCCGGGCTGACACCCGGCGTCTGAGGGATGCCGGCGTCCACGCGGTGCTGGTGGGTGAATCCCTGGTCACGAACGCGGATCCGGTAAAAGCCGTGAAGGACCTGATGCCCGGGACGGAGGAATGATCGCGTGTTCCGTGTGAAGCTTTGCGGGTTCACTCGAGAGGAGGACGTGCGTGCGGCCGTGAAGCTGGGGGTCGATGCCATCGGCTTCCAGATGTCCATGGGTCCGCGCCGGATCAATCCCGCGTGCGCGCGCAGGCTGGTGCGCCTTCTTCCACCCTGGATCACGCCGGTGGGCGTTTTCGTGAACGAATCCCCGGCGCGGGCGCTTCGCATCGTATCGATGTGCCGGTTCCAAGTCGTCCAGTTGCACGGGGACGAGGGTGTTGATTATGCCCGGCGCCTTCCGGTGCCTGTTCTCAAGGTCATCCGCGTCAAAAACAGGCTGGATCCGGCCCCTTTCAAGGGCTATTCCGTTGCGGCCTTCCTGTTGGACCGTTATAATCCCGGTTTGCGCGGGGGAACGGGCGAAACGTTCCCCTGGCGTCTGGTCCGCCGTGCCGCATCTCTCCCGGCTCCGTTCCTCCTGGCCGGCGGATTGAACCCTGGCAACGTGGATCGGGCGATCCGGGCGGCACGACCTTTCGGGGTGGATGCTGCCAGCGGCGTGGAGTCCTCACCCGGCGTGAAGGATTTCCTCCGAATGGCCGCCTTCGTCCGGCGTGCCCGGGCCGCCTTCCGCAGTCTCCGAGGTTGAACGCATCCCATGTCCGATCAGAAAGCCCTGTCCATCAAGCTGGCCCACATCTACTACCACACCGGCAGTTGGGAGAAGGCCATCCTCGAGTATGAGAAGATCACGGGGCTGGATCCCAATGACTGGGGTGTCCGTTACACGCTGGGCGAATGCTACATGAAGAAAGGCGACCTCGAAAAGGCCTACAAGGAGTTCGAGGCTTCCGCCAACGGTTTCATGCGAGAGAAGAACGTGAAGAAGGCCTCGGGATCCTATCGCGAGATGGCCAACATCATCCAGAAACTGTTCGAACCCCAGGACGTCACGAAGGCCAAGGACATGTACCGGGACATCATCAGCCGGCTTCCGGACGCCGAAGACGCCATCCGGAACCTTCGCGATCTTTTCCAGCGCCACAACGAGATCGAGGACGCCGTGCGATACACCATTCGCCTGGGCGACCTCTACAACAAGATGGATTACATCGACAAGGCCGAGAACGAGTATCTCAAGGTGATGGCTATGGATCCGGGAAACGCGGCGGTCCAGCAGAAGATCCTCCAGTTGAGGGAGGAGATGTCGAGACTTGAGGAGCCCGGCGACGACCTCCCCCCTCCCGCCGCCCCGGGTCTGATCTGACGGCGGCGCTCCCATGACCCCTTATCCCGATGCGCGCGGTTTTTACGGCCCCTACGGCGGACGGTTCGTCCCTGAAACGCTGATGGCGGCCCTCGATGAGTTGACACGGGCTTATCAGCGCGCACGCCGGGATCCTTCCTTCAAGCGCGCCTTCAAGAGGCACCTCTTCGAATACGCGGGGCGTCCCACCCCCTTGACCTTCGCCGCGCATCTTTCGCGCCGCTGGGGTGCCCGCATTTATCTGAAGCGGGAAGATCTCGACCACACCGGTTCGCACAAGATCAACAACTGCCTGGGACAGGCACTCCTGGCTGTCCGAATGGGGAAGAAACGCATCATCGCCGAGACCGGGGCGGGACAGCACGGCGTGGCCACGGCCACGGTTTGTGCGCTTTTCGGACTCTCCTGCGAGGTATTCATGGGAGAGGAGGATATGCGCCGACAGGCCCTCAACGTCTTCCGCATGCGCCTCCTGGGGGCGCAAGTCCACGGCGTCTCGTCCGGCACCCGGACCCTGAAGGACGCCATGAACGAAGCGATGCGGGATTGGGTCACCCATGTCCGGAACACCTATTACCTGATCGGTTCCGTGGCGGGTCCGCATCCTTATCCCGCTATGGTCCGGGACTTCCAGCGCGTCATCGGCGAGGAAGTACGCCGCCAGGTCCTTCGTGCCGAGGGACGTCTGCCGGATGCCCTCGTGGCCTGCGTGGGTGGAGGGTCCAACGCCATGGGGCTTTTCCATCCCTTCCTCAAGGATCGGCGCGTCGCCTTCTGGGGAGTGGAGGCGGGAGGCTTGGGTCCTGCTCCCGGGCGTCATGCGGCCACGCTCACCCGGGGAAGGCCCGGAGTTCTGCACGGAGCACGCAGCTATCTCCTCCAGACCCGTGAAGGCCAGATCCTAGGGACGCATTCCATATCGGCCGGCCTGGATTATCCCGGCGTGGGCCCCGAACACAGTCTCTTCAAGGATCTTCGCCGAGCGCGTTACGTCGACGTGACCGACCGGGAAGCCCTGGAAGCCGTCAGCATTCTCTGTCGGGAGGAAGGCATCCTGCCGGCCCTTGAATCCGCCCATGCCGTGGCGTTCGCCCGTAAGCTTGCGCGTCGCCTGTCCCGCCGATCCATCCTCGTCATCAACATCTCGGGCCGTGGTGACAAGGATGTTCCAACGCTTGTCGAAATGTTGAAACCATGAACCGGCGCCTCTCCGGATTGTTCGGGCGAAGCGGAGGACGGCCCCGCTTTCTCCCTTATGTGTGTGTGGGGTATCCCACGTTTGCCCTTTCCCTGAGGACGGCACGGGCCGCGCTCGATGCGGGTGCGGACGGATTGGAGCTCGGAGTGCCTTTCTCCGACCCCATTGCCGACGGGTCGACCCTGCAAAAGGCCACCCACGTCGCCTTGGGGCGCGGGACGAAGGTGGCGGACGTCTTTCGCCTCTTGCGGGCATTGCGAAAAGCGGGATACCATCAGCCCCTCCTCGTGATGACCTATCTCAATCCGATCGAACAGATGGGGTGGTCCCGTTTCGCGAGCACTCTCAAGGAGGCGGGAGGGGATGGCGTCATCGTTCCGGACCTTCCGGCCGAGGCCATGGGAAGCCCCATGGGTCTCCTCCGGCAACACGGACTCGGTCTCGTTCCCTTCCTGTCGCCCACATCGGACCGGACTCGGGAGCGTCGCGTGGACTCTATGGCGGCTCCGTTCCTGTATTATGTCTCGGTCACCGGGGTGACCGGTGCGCGAAAGGGTTTGGGCGGGGAATTGCTGCCCAGACTACGGGCTCTTCGAGGGCGGCTGAGGACTCCCATTGTGGTGGGTTTCGGGATCTCGACGCCACGCCAAGCGACCCTTGTCGGGCGAGAGGCGGGAGGTGTCATTATCGCCAGTGCCCTAATCGACCGCATTTCGCGGGTCGGGCCCCGCGAGCTTGCCGGGGTCGTGGGAGGTTTCTGCCGGAGTGTCGCGAGAGCGCTCGCGGCGCATCGAACATGAACGCAACGGCTGATGCGTTCCGGTTTCCCGATGGTGCCGGGCTGAGAGGCGCTCCATCCAAGGTTCAAAGGAAGAGGGAATGACCTGGTTCAAGAGGAAGGTCAAGAACCTCCTGGTCAAGACGACCCGGGGTCGCAAGTCCGTTTCGGTGCCAGTGGGACTCTATGCAAAATGCAAGGGTTGCTCCGAGATCGTCTATAACCAGGACTTGGACAAGAACCTCCGGGTCTGCCCCCGCTGCGGCTTCCATTATCCCCTTTCCTCTACCGAACGCCTTTATCTCACGGTCGATGCCGGCACCTTCGAGGAGTGCGATGATGGTCTCACCGCGATGAATCCCCTCGGATTTCCCGGCTACGAGGAAAAGCTCGCCAAGGGGCGCACCAAGACACAGAGTCCCGATGCCGTCCTCTCGGGCCTTGCGAAGATCGGCGGAATCCCCGTTTCCATCTCTATCACCGATTTTCAGTTCATGGGCGGTAGCATGGGCAGTGTCGTGGGAGAGAAGATCGTCCGCGCGGTGGAAAGGGCCCGGAAGAAACGGATTGCTGCCGTGGTGGTTTCCTCATCGGGCGGTGGGGCCCGCATGCAGGAGGGCATGTTTTCCCTCATGCAGATGGCCAAGACCAGTGCGGCCCTGGCAAAGCTCCACGAAGCCCGTGTGCCGTACCTTTCCATCCTCACCGATCCTACGGCGGGAGGGGTGGCAGCTTCCTTTGGCATGCTGGGAGACCTGAACATCGCGGAACCCGGAGCCATGATCGGCTTTGCCGGGCCGCGGGTCATCGAACAGACCATTCGTCAGAAACTACCACCGGGTTTCCAGCGCTCTGAGTTCGTCCTGAATAAGGGTTTCGTGGACCTTATCGTACCGCGCCTCCAGATGCGCGATGCTCTCGCCAGGATCCTCAGGTTCTTCAGGAATTGAAGGTTTTTATGATCCGGCTTTTCGTGAACAGGGCGCGGGCGGGCAAGGACGAGATTTGACGAGGCTAAGTTCCGGAATCCCTGTCGTTGTTCATCGGTATCCCTCGGGGACCCCATGAGACCCTCCGAAAGACTGGAATCCCTGCAAAGGTTTGGTTGGCGGTTCGGGCTCGCCACCATCCGAGTCCTGTTGGCGCATTTGGGCGATCCCCAAAAGCATCTTCGATCGGTGCATGTCGCAGGGACCAACGGAAAGGGCTCGACCTGCGCTTACCTGGCGTCCATCCTGGGCGCGGCGGGCTATCGTGTCGGTCTTTACACGTCCCCGCACCTCTCCGATCCCCGTGAGCGTTTTCGGGTCGACGGCCGTTTGATCCCCCGTCGTGAATACGAGCGTCTTGTGATGAAGGTACTCCATGCGTGCAAGGGGCTCCCGGCCCGGCGACGTCCCACCTATTTCGAGGCCCAAACCGCGCTTGCCTTCCTGTGGTTCCTGGAAAGAAAGGTGGATGTCGCCGTCTTGGAGACCGGTCTTGGCGGTCGATTGGACGCCACCAACGTTGTCGAGTCTCCAATGGCAATCCTGATCACGCCGATCGGTCTTGAACACCGGGAAATCCTGGGGCCGACCCTCGAGCGAATCGCAGGGGAAAAAGCCGGGATCCTCAAACGCGGGTGCTTGGCGGCGACCCTTCAGGAGAATCCCCGGGCGCTGGCCGTCCTTCGCCGGAAGGCTCGAGCAGTCGGTGCGGCCCTGGCCGTTGTGGGGGAGGATTTTCCGGACCAGGTTCCCTTGGGCGAGGACCGTCCTTCCTGGGATCGTTCCAATGCGGCGCTGGCCGTGGCGGGTGCCAAACTCCTGGGGAACCATGGGTTTCGTGTGGGAGGGGAGGCGATCCGAAGAGGGTTGAGGTTCATGCACTGGCCTGGTCGTTTCGAAACGATTCGCAAAAGGCCTTTGACCCTCTTGGACGGGGCCCACAACCCATCAGCGACTCGAGCCTTGGCCAGAGCGCTTCATGCCGGTTTTCCGGGCCGGAAATGGATCGTCTTGAACGGGTATTTGGGCGACAAGGATGTCCGAAGCTGTGTGGCCGAGTTGGCCGCCTGCACACAGGTCGCCATCGTCACCGATCCGCCCGCGGATCGGGCGGCGGAGGGCCGGCGTGTTTTCGAAGAGTGGGAAAGAGAAGGTGTGCCGGTGTTCTACGCAAGGCAATGGGAGAAGGCCCTTGCCTTGGCCTTGGCAAAAGGCGGTGATTCTGTTCCCGTTCTGATCACGGGGTCACTCTACCTGGTCGGCGCCTGTCGGGAGGCACTCGTCGGGGGCAGGGGTCTTTCCCGCCTGTGAAGACGGAGGTCGTTAAGGATGCCCGGAACGGCGGATCAATCCCTTGATAACCGGGCCAATCTGGACGTCCGGGCTTCTTGGTGGCGAAGGTTTTGATAAGGTAGAATGGCCGACATCGATGATCCTTCGGAGGAAGCATGGCGATCATTCTGGATGGCAAAGAGGTGGCCCGGGCGGTCAAGAATGAGGTCAAGGAGGCCGTGCGGAAGATTGCGGGAGAAAGTGGGTCGGGTCCAGGCTTGGCTGTGGTCCTGGTTGGGGAGGATCCGGCTTCGCAGGTGTACGTGGGCGGCAAGATCCGGGATTGCGCCGAGGTCGGCATCCGTTCCTTCGAGCATCGCCTGCCCGCTACCGTTCCCCAAGAGGAACTGGAAGAACTGATTCGACGCCTGAACGGGGATCCCGGGATCCATGGTCTTCTCGTGCAATTGCCGCTTCCGCGCGGTTTCGATTCGATCCGGATTCTCAACCTCATCGACCCGGCCAAGGATGTGGATGGATTGCATCCCATGAACCTGGGACGAATGATGGCCGGTCAGTCCGGGCTCCGGGCTTGCACGCCGTCCGGCGTCATGCGCATCCTGTCCCACTTCGGAATCTCCGTCTCGGGAATGGATGCTGTCGTCATCGGCCGCTCCACCATCGTGGGCAAACCCATGGCCCAGATGCTGATGGAACAAAACGCCACCGTGACCGTTTGTCACAGCCGGACGCGGGATCTGCCGGTGGTAGTCCGTCGTGCGGATGTGCTTGTCGCGGCGGTGGGGCGGGCTCGGATGATCACGGCCGATCTGGTGAAGGAGGGTGCCGTGGTCGTCGATGTGGGCATGAACCGCCTGCCCGACGGCAAACTGGCAGGGGACGTCGATTTCGGCCCCGTCTCGAACAAAGCGTCGGCCATCACGCCGGTCCCGGGTGGTGTCGGTCTCATGACCCGGGCCATGCTGATGACGAACACTCTCCAAGCCTTTCTGGCGCAGAAGGGGCGGCAAGACTGACCATGGGGTCCCGGAACTGCTCTGGCCGGGTCATCGGAATGACCGGGGGAATGGGTTCGGGTAAGAGCCTGGCTCTCAAGTATCTGAGTCGTCTGCGGGGTGTCGCGGTGCTTTCGGCGGACGAGATCGGCCATCGGCTCCTCGGGAAACGCGAAATCGCCGAAAAGCTGCGAAAAGCATTTGGGGGCACCGTGTTGTTGGAGGGGCGAGTCGATCGGGCCCGGCTGGCGGCTGTTGCTTTCCGGAACCGGGCCGGTGTGGCCAAACTCAATCGCCTCCTTCATCCGGCGATCCGCCGGGAATTGGTGCGACGGATCGGACGGTTCAGGCGTTCTGGTGCCCACCTGATCGTCGTAGAGATGCCCCTTCTTTTCGAGGGACGTTTCGAAGGCCTGTTCGACGGGATTCTCAGCATCTCGGCTCCTGACGCCTTGCGTCAGAAACGGATCGGCCGAGAAAGGTTTTTTCAACGGCAACGCTTCCAGTGGAGCCAACGGCGCAAGGATATGGGTGCTGACTGGGTGTTGCGGAACGTGTCCTCTAGGCCGGCATTGAAAAGGACCCTGAGCGAATGGGCCCATGAACGGATGAAGACGGTACCATGAACGACATCATCGATCGGCTCCGGAACGCCAGCCCCGTCACGCGGTGGACGAGTGTCACGCTGGCTTACCTGATCGCCATGGGTGTCTGCATCTCGACGGCCGTTCGCGGTGGCGACCTGGTCTCTGCAGCGATGCTCTTCTTCGCGCCGGCCATCCTCAGCGCGGTCTTCTTCAACGCGGAGACCACGACGCTTCTAAGCGGTGCGGGCGTGGCGCTTGCGCTCGTCGTGTTCCTGCCAGCCACGGATCAACCGCTCATTCTTGCGCTCGTGATCCTGTCCATCGCCTTCAACGCCTGGTTCTGGTCTTCTTGGACGCGGGGGCATGCCCTCCAGTCGTTCGCCCACCAGAAGGCGCTCGACGAGATCTCCGAGACGATGGTCCGTCTCCAGGAGACCTTCGAGAAGACCAAGGGCGCATTCCAGTCCAATCAGATCAAGGTCCAGCGTTACTGGGCCTTGAACGAATTGGCCAGGAACCTGGCCATGATTTTCAGGACCCAAGAGGCGGCGGAACTGCTGGTCGAGACCGTTTCGAAGACCTTCATGGCCCCCGGCGCTGTTTATGCCCTCCTTCTCATCGAGAGCAGCATGGGCAAGCCGATCTCCATCGTCCGGTACAGCGTGGACACTCCCGATTCCGCTCGAAAGCATCCGGAGCGCCTCACCCCTGAGGATCCCTTCAACGCATGGGTGGTCAAGCACACCCGCATCCTGTTCACGAATGATGCGATGAACGACTATCATTTTTCGGGTTTCGTCAAGAAGGGACGGCGCATCGGCGGATTGATTGCGGCGCCCATGATGGCCGGCAATGAGGTTTTGGGCATCGTGCGGATCGAGAGCCCTGTGCCGGCGGTTTTCAAACAGGACGAGGCGCGGCTTCTGTCCAATTTTGCGGACCTTGGTGCCGTGGCTCTTGAGCACGCCGCGCTTTATCGTCAGACCATCGAATTGGCGATCACGGACGGTCTTACGGGGCTCTATGTGCAGCGTTATTACAAGGAGCGCGTCAAGGACGAGGTGCTTCGCGCCATCGAGTACAAGCTTCCCTTGAGCCTCATGATGATCGATGTCGACAACTTCAAGACTTACAACGACCGTTATGGGCACTTGGTCGGTGATCAGGTTTTGAAATCCATCGCTCGCGTCCTGCGGGAGGGCGTTCGTGCCGTCGACTTGGTCGCTCGTTACGGGGGTGAGGAGTTCTCGGTACTGCTTCCCAAGACCCAGTGGGAGGGTGCCCGGATCGTGGCCGAACGCATTCGCAAGAGCGTCGAGGAGGTGCGAGTCACCGTCGGGAATCTGGTGACGAACGTGACCGTTTCCATCGGCGTGGCCGAGCTCCGTCCAGGCGTGAAGACCGCCGAATCTTTCGTGGATTCGGCGGACCAGGCTTTGTACCAGGCCAAGGCCAAGGGGAAGAATTGCGTGGTCCGGGCCGGGGGAGCGAACCCATGATCCGGGGTTTCATTCGCGGCGTAGGGGGCGCACTCCTGGCGGGGTTGATCCTCTGGGGAGGCCTGGATCCCCGCTGGGGTGGATGGGTCCTACGCCTTCCGCTCTTCCTTTTGTATCCGCTCTACCGCCTTCATCCAGCCATGAGCCTCTTTTTCGCGATCGTGTTCGTTTCCGGATCGCTCCTGGGGCGTTATGCCCTGGGATTCTATGAGCCCTATTGTCTCTGGCCTCAAGCCATTGTGATGGCAGCCCTGGCCACCGTTCCGTGGGTTTTCGGGCGCCTTGAAAGGCGTCGTCGTGCTTTATATGAGGAGGCGCATACCGCGAAGATGCAGGAGAACGAAAGCCTCTTGAAGACGTCCGATTCCATCCTGCGCGAGAATTCCAAGGTCGAGAAGCAGCTCCGGGACATCGGGCATCTCTACGACATCATGCGGGACGCCGGCAGCGCCTTGAACGTCCAGGAGATGCTCTCCCTGGTGAGCGAGCACACCAATCGGATGTTCAACCTGCCCCATTTCGTCATGGCCATGTTGTCGGAGGATGGGCGCCAGTACGAGATCAAGATCTCGTCAGGGTGTGACGAATCCCAGCTTCGCGGTGCCGCCCTGTCGCTGGATCCCACCCGTTTGGCGGCCAAGCTGGCCAAGGAGCGTCAGACCCTCTGGGTGCCGGATGTCCTGGAGCGCACGGAATTCTCGCGTCTGGCGGATCTCAACGTCCGGGCTTTCGTCTTCATTCCTTTCATTGTCCAGAACCAGGTCATCGGTTTCTTCTGCTCCTACTCGTCGGGGGAGGATTTCCTCGACGCCGAGGGGTTCGCCAATCTGCAGATCTTCTTCAACCAGATATCGATCGGGCTCCAGAAGGCGCTCCTATATGAGAAGGTCCAGCGGCTCTCCATCACCGACGGCCTCACCCGGCTCTATTCCCACCGTTTTTTCCGGACGCGCCTGGATGAGGAGCTGGCCCTCATGAAACGTTATGCATCGCACTTGTGCCTTCTCATCCTGGATATCGATCATTTCAAGAAGTACAACGACAATTACGGACATGTGGCAGGGGATCAGGTCCTCATGGAGACCGCACGCATCCTCAAGGAAACCTGTGACGTCACCCAGACGGTGGCTCGTTACGGCGGCGAGGAAATGGTGGTCCTGGCACCCGAGACCAGCAAGGAACAAGGCGCGGAATTGGCCGAGCGGATACGGTCGAAGATGGAGGGACACGCTTTCAAGGTGGGCAAGGAATCCACCCAGGTTACGGTGTCCATCGGTGTTGCGGCTTATCCTCAGGATGCCACCACGGCCGTCGAACTCATTGCAGCCGCCGATAAAGCCCTCTATGCGGCCAAGGAAGGGGGACGGAATCGGGTGGTGATCTGCCACGACGATCTCAAACCGGTCGAGAAAAGGATTGACACTCCCAAGGGCGGGGGGTAGGATTTGCGTGTTGTCGAGGCCGCTTTTCCTTATCCCTGAACCAACCCCCGGACGAACGATCATCCTTCAAGGCTATCCCATCACTTGCGAGCCGCGGGCTTCGACCCCTTCAATGACCAGGAACATGATCCCGTGAAACTTTCCAGCCGCCTTCTCAGGCTGTGTTTTCCCGAGCCGTAGGACCGGTCCCGGCCATCCTCGAAGCGTTTGTAACCGTCCCCTGGAGGACGGAACCATCCGAAAGGACCCATCCCAGCCATGGATATCGCCGAACTGAAGAAGAAGACCATCGCGGAACTGACCGAACTCGCCCAAGGACTGAACCTGGAGGGTGTTTCGGCCATGAAGAAGCAGGATCTCATTTTCAAGATCCTCGAGGGGCAGACCCAGCGCAACGGTGTCATCAATGCGGAGGGTGTCCTGGAGATCCTGCCCGACGGCTTCGGGTTTCTTCGCTCCGCTAACTACAACTACCTGCCGGGGCCGGATGACATCTATGTTTCACCTTCCCAGATCCGTCGTTTCAATCTCCGCACCGGCGACACGGTGGCCGGCCAGGTTCGGCCCCCCAAGGAGGGGGAGCGCTATTTCGCGCTTCTCAAGGTTGACAACATCAATTTCGAACCTCCCGAGTCGGTCAATCAGAAGGTTTTGTTCGACAACCTGACCCCCGTATATCCGACGAAACGGATCTGGCTGGAAACCACACCCGAAGAGCTCACCATGAGGGTCATGGACCTCCTGATCCCCCTGGGTAAAGGGCAGCGCGGATTGATCGTTTCGCCGCCCCGGGCCGGTAAGACCATCCTTCTGCAGAAAATAGCCAATTCCATCGCCAAGAACCATCCGGAGATCTACCTCATCGTCTTGCTGATCGACGAGCGGCCCGAGGAGGTCACGGATATGCAACGCTCCGTCAAGGGTGAGGTGGTGTCCTCGACCTTCGATGAGCCGCCAGAGAGGCATGTCACAGTGGCCGAGATCATCATCGAGAAGGCCAAGCGCCTGGTGGAGCACAAGCGGGACGTGGTGATCCTGCTGGACTCCATCACCCGTCTGTCACGCGCCTACAACACCATTGTTCCGTCCTCGGGGAAGGTGCTTTCCGGTGGCGTGGATTCAAACGCCCTCCAACGTCCCAAGCGCTTTTTCGGGGCGGCCCGGGATATCGAGGAAGGCGGCAGTCTCACCATCCTCGCCACGGCTCTCATCGACACTGGCAGCCGCATGGACGAAGTGATCTTCGAGGAATTCAAGGGCACCGGCAACTCCGAGATCATCCTGGATCGGAAACTCCAGGAAAGGCGCGTTTTCCCGGCCATCGACATCACGCGGTCGGGCACCCGGCGCGAGGAATTGCTCATGGGCGAGGACGAACTGAACAAGGTCTGGATCCTCCGCAAGATCCTCAACCCCAACAATCCGGTCGAGGCCATGGAATTCCTTCTGGACAAGATGCGCCGGACCAAGTCCAACAAGATGTTCCTGGAGTCCATGAAGGGATCCGTGAACGATTGACGGGTTTGTCGTGAAAAGGCACACCCGTTCGGGTTCCCCTTCACCGGGTTCGTGGAAACCCGGGGATCCGGGGTTGAAGAGGGCTTCGCTGTTGTTTGGCGGTGTGCTTTTCATCCTCTGGGCCGCCATGGCGGCATGGATGCTCCATTATTTTCCACGTCATCTCACGGATGCGTCGAATCCTTCCAGTTCTGATCGGACATCCTCCTCTCGGGAATCGGGCACGACAGCCGTTCCATCCCGGGAAACGGACGTTCTTCCCTCGCCGACGGAGGATTTGGAGGACTGCAGTGCTTTCTTCAATATACCCGGACTGCGATTCCAGAACCGGATTGCCCGAAAAGGGGATACCTTCGGAAGATTGTCCCTGCAGTTCAATCTGCGGGAGGAGACGCTTCGGAGCCTGAACCAGGCCAATTCAAGGACCGTGGATCTCCAGGCGGAGGACGTGGTATTGATCCCATCCAAGGATGGGATTTTTCACATGATCCGCGAGGGGCAGGGGCTTTCCGACATCGCCCACGCTTATGGAGTTCCTCTCAAGGAGGTGTTGGCGTACACCCGGAAGAGGAGCGACCAAGAACTTCAACCCGGCGAGATCCTTTATCTTCCGGGGGCACGCTTTCTGTGGGATACGGATCCCGCTTGGATTGCCCTTTCGGCTTTGAGTCGATCAACCGGGTTCATGCGTCCCATCTCGGCGCGTTTCACCGACGCCTACGGCCAGCGGATGCATCCGATCCTCCGGAAGGAGATTTTCCATGGGGGTTTGGACCTGGCGGCGGGGATGGGAACTCCCGTCATGGCGGCGCAAGACGGGAAAGTCATCTTCGAAGGCCCCCGCGGCAATTACGGGACTACCGTTATTCTGGATCACGGGAACGGGCTGACCTCCTGGTACGGGCATCTGTCGCAATCCCTTGTGAAGCAGGGTAAATCCGTGAAACGAGGGGATGTCATCGGGAAAGTGGGGAAGACGGGGCTCGCAACGGGGCCGCATCTTCATTTCGAGATCCGGAAGAATAACGTCTCCCAGAACCCATTGTTGTACATCGGCAAATGAGTTCGTGTCGGTAGACTGTGCGAAGGATCCCGGCCAGTTGCAAAGCTCCCTCTCGATGAGGTGGTCATGCGGAATTCCTCGGTGACGAAAAAGGGGATGATTCCCCCGCTGGGTGCCCAATGGTCCCTCCTGTTCTGTTTCCTGGCAACGAATACACTTCTTTCAACGTTCCTGCTTCCGGCAACCATCGCCTGGGTAGTTGGGTTCTTGGGTTTGGTGATCCCCGCTGGATGGGTCATGTTCAAGCGGCGGCTTCCCTCACCGGACCTGGAGGGACCGGACCGGCATCGGTGGTCGGCCGTCTTCCTGCTGATCGTTCTGGGCGGCGGGGCATGGCTCCGATTCCATCGTTTAACATCCTTGTCACAATGGCCGCTTTATGACGAAGGCATCTATGCCTTCTATTCACTTCTTTTCGACGAGGGTTGGCAGGACCGTCTTTTCTTCTCGAAAAGCAATGCCCCCGCCCTCTACGCATGGGCGATGGCGGTGGGCAACCGGTTATGGGGAGCATCCCTAACCACGCTCTGGTTGGTGCCGGCTCTGTTTTCGATTTCGGCCGTCCCACTGGCCTTTATGGCGGCGCAGCGTTTCTTCTCACGGGATGTGGCATTCCTGGTGGTGTTATTCATGTCGCTGGGATTTTTTCCCGCTTATGTGGGCCGATTTTCCTTCGCTGTGGTCACGGGTCTGTTCTGGGCCTGCCTGACCTTCTATTTGATGTCGCGTTGCCTGGAGGAGATCCGAGAAGGGCGGGGATGGCTCTGGACGATCGCTTTCGGTGCTTCGCTGGGAGGTGGACTCTACACCGACCATCCATGGCCGGCTTTCATAGCGGCAGCGTTTCTTGCGATTCTGGCGGCGGTCCGTCGGGGAAAACCGGGTGGAATCCGCAGACTGGTGATGATCGGAGCAGTTTTCCTCGCAACCGCTTGGCCGTATGCGTGGGGATTTTACCAGGGTCAATTCGGCATCTATCACTCCCGGTTGTTCTTCCTGACCTCGCAAGCCGGATGGGATCATCTGCCTGTCGCGGCCTCCTACTTTCAGGCCTTCTTCTGGGGTGTTGCTCGGGACGTGCACAGCTATAAACCGGTCTGGGGCGGCTTTCTCGATCCCCTGTCGGGATCCCTTGTCCTATTGGGGATGTTGGTTCTCACTACCCGGTTCCACGACGGCCGGGTCCGCTGGATGGGTACCGCGCTCTTCCTCTTCCTCCTGCCCGGTCTCCTGAGCCTCGGATGGATGCCTTTCCGGGCCGTCCTCGTACCGCCTTTGTTGGCTGTTTTCGCTTCCTTCGGGTTCCTCTCCTTATTTCCGGATCGAAAGCGTGGCCGGATGGCTTCGGTTTTCCTTGCGGTCGTCGTACTCTCGTTGAGTAGCTGGCATCTTTTCGTGAAGTATGGCGGCACATGGAATGATAATCAGACTTGGGCCGATTATGTGAAGTCGCCCGAACGCCGGGCGGCCTATCGGATCCTGGGGGAATGGGCGAAGCGGGAGGGGCCGGGTCTTGTCTTGAGCGAGTGGGTTCCTGGTCAATCGGACGAGACGCTCGATTACGCCTGTTATCGGTTCAATGCCGCACGAAACCCCCGGCTTGACCCGGCGGAAGCCAAATGGGGTGCACTGATGGCGAATGTCCACTATCGTCCGTTCCTCGCGGCCCGGTTTCCGGAAGGAAAAGCGTACCGCCTGTCTGAGGGTCGCCAGGATGGCGGATGGATGCTCTGGATCGTTCCCGTCGAAGAACGTGACCGTCCGACCTGGAGCGAGTGGGTATTGGCGCATCGAGCCCTTGCGACCTTCATCGACCGGAATTTATCTCACGTGGTGGGGGCACCGTATGATGACGTGGTGGGGGCCTTCACGGCCACTTGGGACTTGTATCGTCGGGATCCTTTTACATGTGCCGTGTTTTGGGAGAAAGCGGCCGAACTCTATTGGCTGGAGACCGCCTATGGCATGGATGGCGGATTATCACCGGATCCTCCAGGATGGACGCAGGGGAATGAAAGCCGTGTTCTCTATTGTTTGGGGCGCGCCGTGAAGGACGGTTATCCCGCAGCTCATCTATATCGTCGGATGGGTGTGGAGCATCTGATGAAGGGGCGGATCCACGAGGCACGGCCCTACTTTAGGGCCGCGACCCGGTCTTCCTTGGACCTGACGGATTCCCGTGAAATGCTCTTGAAACTGGTTCCTTGACGACATACGAGAAGTTTCAAGTCGAATACAAGGTGAAAGGCTCTACCGGGAAGGGTTGAAAACCCCGAATAAATGGGGTGGTGAAGGGTTGGAAGGCTGTATTTGTTGATTTTTGTCCCTATTTCCATAAACTATCACCCCTGTGCCGGACCCCCAATCAGGTCCAGGTTCATCAAGAGAGGAATGTAAAGCCATGAAAGCCGGAATCCATCCCAAATACACCAAGACCCGCATCACATGCGCATGCGGAAACGTGATCGAGACGGCCTCCACGAAAGGCGAGAGTTTCACGGTCGAGATCTGCTCCGCCTGTCATCCCTTCTTCACCGGCAAGGTGAAATTGCTGGACATGGCCGGACGGGTCGAGAAGTTCCAAAAGAAGGCTGCTACGGCCGCGACCGCCCAGGCCGAGGTCAAGGCCCGCGAAGAGGCAAAGGCCGTGACCGAAGCCGCCAAAAAGGCCGCTCGTAAGGCCAAACTTGCCGCTCGAGCCCCCAAGAAGGAACAGGAAGCCCCCACCACCGAGACGCCCGCCTCCAACTAGCGTTTTTCGAGAGCCCATGGGTCCTGTCCGGATCGGTGGGCTCTTTTTTGTTTCCTGGCAATCGCGACGAACACGGCATAAAGCGAAGTCGTTAAATTTGCGGAGATGGATCATCACCCTTCAATAAGCTTCGCTTACTTCGCGCCTTCGCGATAATCACTAGTTGTGTTGTTTTGAGGTTTCAAATGAAGAATCTCGATCCCTATCTCAAGCGTTTCGACGAACTCTCCGAGCGGCTTGCGACCCCTTCCTCCTTCGCGGCGCCCGCTGACCTCCAGAAGGCGGCCATCGAGCGCGCCGAACTGGAGCCCCTGGTGGAACGCATCCGCGAATACCGCGAGGTCCAGAAGGCCCTGGCGGATGTGGAAGGTTACTTGGCGGGTTCCGACCCGGGAATGAAGGCCCTGGCGGTTGAGGAACTGCCCACGCTCAAGGACCGGATCGCAATCCTCGAGAAGCAATTGCGCGTCATGCTCCTGCCCAAGGACCCGGAGGGAGATCGCAATGCCATCCTGGAGATCCGTGCCGGTACGGGCGGGGAGGAAGCCGCCTTGTTCGCGGGGGACCTCCTCCGCATGTATGTCCGCTACGCGGAGAAGTCCGGGTTCAGGACGGAGATGCTGGATTCCAATCCCACCGAATTGGGCGGGTTCAAGGAAATCATCCTGGCTGTCAATGGCGTTGGGGCTTTCGGCCGTTTCCGTTTCGAGAGCGGGACTCACCGGGTTCAGCGGGTGCCACGGACGGAATCCTCTGGGCGCATCCATACCAGCGCTGCCACGGTGGCGGTGCTTCCCGAAGCCGATGAGTTCGAGATGAAAGTGGATGAGAAGGATCTTCGCATCGATACGTTCTGCTCTTCCGGTGCCGGTGGACAGAGCGTCAATACCACGTATTCCGCCATTCGAATCACACACATTCCGACCGGGATCGTCGTCCAATGCCAGGATGAACGATCCCAATTGAAGAATCGCATGAAGGCCATGAAGGTACTATTAGCTCGACTCCGGGAGAGGGCGGAAAGCGAAGCTCGCGCGAGGACGGCTTCCGACCGGAAGAGCCAGGTGGGGAGTGGCGATAGGAGCGAGAAGATCCGCACCTATAATTTCCCGCAGAACCGCGTGACCGATCATCGGATCGGATTGACCCTCCACCAGTTGGACAAGATTTTGGCCGGGGAACTCGAGGAGTTCATGGAAGCCCTCGCGCTTGCGCGCCAGACGGAGCTTCTCGGCGAGGACGAGGCATGAGGGTTGAAGAGAACTGGACTCCGGTCCGCGTGGTCCAATGGGCGGCCGGTTGGCTGAAGGAAAGGGGTGTGGAGAGCGGACGGTTGGACGCCGAACTTCTGGTGTCACACGTCATCGGGACCGACCGGATGGGGGTCTATCTTCAGCATGATCGGCCGCTGGATCCGTCGGAATTGGAGCGCCTTCGGGATCTCATTCGGAAGCGTTCCGAGAGGGTTCCCGTGGCCCATCTGCTTGGGTGGAAGGAATTCTTCGGCCATCGGTTCGAGGTCACGCCCGATGTGCTCATTCCCCGGCCTGAAACCGAGCAACTGGTTGAAGTCGCCCTGGGTCTTTTGGCGGATCTACCCGAGGAGCAGAGGACCGTTCTCGACCTGGGTACCGGGAGCGGGTGTATCGCTCTTTCGATCGCACGCTCGATCCCTTGCCGCGTATGGGCCGTGGAATCCTCTCCGGAGGCATTGGCGGTGGCGCGACGCAATGCCGAACAACTGGGCGTCTCCGTCGAGTTCCGGCAGGGTTGTTGGTTCGATGCGGTGAGGACGGGGGATCCCGGGCGATTTACGATCATCCTGAGCAATCCGCCCTATGTTCATCCGGACGAGAGGGGTTCCCTGGATCCGGAGATTCTCAGGGAACCGGAACAGGCCCTTTTCGGGGGAGCGACGGGCATGGAAGCCTACGAAGCCATCGCATCCGGCCTGGCGGCTCACTTGGCGGATTCGGGTATAGCCATTATCGAAATGAACGACAAGTATTCCGACAAGATAGAGTCGATTTTCAAGAAATTCGGCTTCAATTCAAGGTCGATGTTGGATCTCCAAGGATTGCCAAGAATCTTGATTCTGTCGAACGGGATTGCTTGATCCATCCCGTAAGGCATTAGTTGAGTATGAAGACCGTTGTCAAATATAATAAAAATAGCAAATAGTCATTGACAGATTGCTTAATCATCCACTAAACTCCTCCTTCTTTGCCCCGAACGGGAAGACGATTCGTCTTCTCGTTTTTGTTTTGAGAAAAATCCCTCTTCTCAAGACCCACGGCTACTCCAACCGAAACCCTCGGAGGATGCTCTGTGAAAAAAGTCAGATTCGGCCGCCGCGAACGTATCGACTTCAGTCGTATCCCCGCCATCATGGATGTCCCGGATCTCATCGAGATCCAGCGCAATTCCTACGATCTCTTCCTGCAGAGCAATGCGGCGCCCGACGCGCGTCAGGATCTTGGCCTCCAATCCGTTTTCACCAGTGTTTTCCCGATCTGGGATTTCAACGATGTCTCGTCCTTGGAATTCGTTTCCTATACGTTGTTGGATTCCAAGTACAACGTCCGTGAATGCCAGGAACGCGGTATGACCTATGCCGTTCCTGTCAAGGTCACCTTGCGTCTCGTCATCCGCGAGGAGGATCCCGAAACCGGCACCAAGAAGGTGAAGGATATCCGGGAGCAGGAGGTGTTCTTCTGCGAGCTTCCCATGATGACCGAGAAAGGCACGTTCGTCATCAACGGCGCGGAACGAGTCGTGGTTTCCCAGTTGCACCGTTCTCCGGGCGTCGAGTTCGACGAGGATTCCAACAAACTTTCCATGTCAGGTCGCAAGTTGTACATCGCCCGTGTTATCCCCTATCACGGTTCCTGGCTCGAGTTCGAATTCGACGCGAACGGCGTCCTGTATGTTCGCATCGACCGTAAAAGGAAGTTCGTGGCCACCACCCTTCTTCGGGCCTGGGGTTTCGCGACCGATGAGGAGATCCTGAGGATTTTCTACGAGCCGGAGACCGGGGAAGTCAGCGAAAAGCGTCTCACGGGGAAGGCCGCTGCTTGTGACGTGGTGGATTCCGAGACCGGCGAAGTCATCATGGAAGCCGGCGCCGATTTCACCGCCGAGGCCATCGAGGTCCTCAAGACCCGAGGCGTCAAAAGTGTCAAATCGATTCCTTCGAACCCGAACGACGTATCTATCCTCACTGCACTCCGCAAGGACAACACCCATTCGGTGGAGTCCGCACGCATCGAGATCTACAAGAAGGTTCGGCCTGGCGATCCTCCGACTCTGGAGAATGCCGAGAGCCTCATGGACAGTCTTTTCTTCAACAAGAAGCGTTACGATCTTGCCAAGGTGGGCCGGTACAAACTGACCAAGAAGCTGGGTCTCAAGAGCAACGATGAGCGTACGGTCTCGAAGTCGGATCTGGCGGCCATCGTGAAGTACCTGTTCGACCTGTGCAACGGCAAGGGCGAGAAGGATGACATCGATCACTTGGGCAATCGTCGTGTCCGGTCCGTGGGGGAATTGCTCGAGAACAAGCTGCGCTTGGGCCTCAACCGCATGGAACGGGCCGTCCGGGAGCGCATGTCCATCGTGGACATGGACCAGAACCCACTTCCCAGCCAACTGATTTCCACGAAACCGGTGACGGCTGCCGTGAAGGAGTTCTTCTGCACCTCCCAGTTGTCGCAGTTCATGGATCAGACGAATCCCCTGGCTGAGCTGACCCACAAGCGGCGTCTCTCGGCGCTGGGGCCCGGCGGTCTCAATCGCGAGCGTGCCGGGTTCGAGGTGCGTGACGTCCACCATACGCATTACGGACGACTTTGCCCCATCGAAACCCCGGAAGGTCCGAATATCGGCTTGATCGCATCCCTGTCCACCTACGCCCGGATCAACGAGTTCGGTTTCATCACGACGCCCTTGCGGCGCGTGGAAGACGGCAAGGTCGGAAAGCGGATCGAGTTCCTACCCGCTGACGATGGTGATCTCTATATCATCGCCCAGGCCAACACTCCCCTGGACGATGCCAGCAAGTTCGAACAGGACATCATCGCGGCCCGATACAAGGATGATTTCCCTCTGGTTTCCCCCAACAGCATCAAGTACATGGATGTGTCGCCTCGCCAGTTATTCTCGGTGGCGACCTCGCTCATTCCGTTCCTGGAACACGACGACGCCAACCGAGCCCTGATGGGTTCCAATATGCAGAGGCAGGCCGTTCCCCTTATCCGTACCGAGGCCCCCCTGGTCGGCACTGGAATGGAATACAAGTCCGCCTACGATTCCGGGGTCCTGATCATCGCCAAGCGGGATGGAGTCGTGGCTGGCGTGTCTTCGGATGAGATCATTGTTTTCGCTGACGAGGAGGATTCCACGGGTTCCGTGGATCTTTACAAGCTCACCAAGTACCAGCGCTCCAACCAGGACACCTGCATCAACCAGAAGCCCATCGTGAGGAAGGGCGAGCGGGTGAAGAAAGGCGACGTCATCGCGGATGGTCCTTCCACCGACCAGGGCGAATTGGCCCTGGGGCGCAACCTCCTGGTGGCCTTCATGCCCTGGAGGGGATACAACTTCGAGGACGCCATCATCGTTTCCGAGCGCCTAGTGCGGGAGGATTTCTACACATCCGTGCATATCGAGGAGTTCGAACTCGAGGCGCGCGACACCAAACTGGGCAAGGAGGAGATCACCCGCGACATCCCCAACGTCGGCGAGGAGGCCCTCAAGGACCTGGACGAGGAGGGCATCGTGCGCATCGGGGCCGAGGTGGCCCCGGGTGACATCCTGGTGGGGAAGGTGACCCCCAAGGGCGAAACCGAGTTAACTCCCGAGGAAAAGCTTTTGCGGGCCATCTTCGGAGAGAAAGCGGGGGATGTGCGCGACGCCTCCCTCAAGGTTCCACCGGGCGTCGAGGGCAAGGTCATCGACGTGAAGGTCTTCAAGCGCAAGGAGAAGGACGAGAAAGTGAAGGGGCGTGATGCGGCCGCTATCAAGACTATCGAGAAGGAATCCCTCAAGCAGACCAAGCAACTAGAGCGCGAGACCGAACAGCGCGTGGCCGAGATGAAAGCTCGGCTGGATGAGCGCTTGAAAGACATGAACAAGTCCGATCGCGATTCGGCGACCGAGAGGCACGAGGAGGAGGTTCGCCGACTGACGGAGGTTCTCCAGAGGAGAATCCAGGAAATCGATCGCGAGCGCGACAACGAGATCGAGAAGATCAAGAAGGGCGACGAACTGCCCCCGGGTGTCATCAAGCTCGTCAAGGTCTACATTGCCAAGAAACGGAAGCTTTCGGTGGGAGACAAGATGGCTGGCCGCCACGGGAATAAGGGCGTTGTTTCCAAGATCGTGCCCGTGGAGGATATGCCTTACCTTCCGGATGGTCGGCCCGTGGACATTATCCTGAACCCCCTGGGCGTGCCTTCCCGAATGAACGTGGGCCAGATCCTCGAGACCCATTTGGGTTGGGCGGCTCACGAGGGTGGCTATTACGTGGCTTCGCCGGTATTTGACGGAGCGCGCGAGAGCGAGATCAAGCAAGCCCTCAAGGAGAAGGGACTTCCGGAGACGGGCAAGAGCGTACTCTACGATGGGATGACGGGTGAGGCGTTCGATCAGGAGGTCACGGTCGGATATATATACATGATGAAGCTGGCCCACCTCGTTGATGACAAGATCCACGCGCGTTCCATCGGTCCCTACTCTCTCATCACCCAGCAGCCCCTGGGCGGCAAGGCCCAGTTCGGCGGTCAGCGGTTCGGCGAGATGGAGGTCTGGGCCCTCGAAGCCTATGGGGCCGCCTACACTCTGCAGGAGTTGCTCACCGTCAAATCCGACGACGTTCAGGGCCGTACCAAGGTGTACGAGGCCATCGTCAAGGGCAAGAACGCCCCGGAACCCGGCATCCCCGAATCCTTCAACGTGCTCGTGAAGGAACTGCAGGGGCTGTGCCTGGATGTCAAGCTCATCCGTAATTCGGGCACCAAAGGAGAGGGACTGTGAGCGATAACACCGTCAACGAACAGCCCGAAGCCCAGGTGATGCCCCCACTCTCCGGGGACGGCCTTTCCATGAAGCCCCTTTTCGACCTCCCGGTCAAGGAAGTGCCGAAGTTCGATGCCATCAAGATTGGGCTGGCTTCCCCGGAGACCATCCGGTCCTGGTCCAAGGGTGAGGTGAAGAAGCCCGAAACCATCAACTACCGCACCTTCAAACCCGAAAAAAACGGGTTGTTCTGCGAAAAGATCTTTGGTCCGACCAAGGACTGGGAGTGTTCCTGCGGAAAATACAAGCGCATCAAGTACAAGGATGTGATCTGCGATCGGTGCGGCGTCGAAGTGACTCAGGCGAAGGTCCGTCGTGAGCGCATGGGACACATCGAACTGGCTTGTCTCGTGTCCCACATCTGGTACCTGAAGAGCGTTCCTTCCCGCATCGGGTATCTCCTGGAGATGTCCACGAGAAACCTGGAACGCGTGATCTATTACGAATCCTATGTGGTCGTTGAACCCGGGAAGGCCCCCGTGGAGCCGCGACAGCTCCTCAACGAGGAGGAGTACCAGAACCTGCGTGAGGAATTCGGGGCTACCCTGAAGGCCAAGATGGGTGCCGAGGCCATCCGGGATCTCATTCGCCAAGTCGACCTCGTGGATCTGGATAAGAAGTTACGGGTCCAGATGAAGCAGACTGCCAGCGAGCAGAAGCGCAAGACCATCGTGAAGCGCCTGAAGGTCATCGAGAGTTTCCTCAAGAGTTCCAACAAGCCCGAATGGATGTTTCTCGAGGTCCTTCCGGTCATCCCGCCCGAGCTTCGTCCCCTGGTGCCCCTCGACGGAGGCCGTTTCGCCACGTCCGATTTGAACGATTTGTATCGTCGGGTCATCAACCGCAACAACCGTCTCAAGAAGCTCCTGGAATTGCGTGCGCCCGAGGTCATCGTGCGAAACGAGAAGCGCATGCTGCAGGAGGCCGTTGACGCTTTGCTCGACAACGGTCGTCGCGGCCATGCCGTTCGAGGACCGGGAAACCGTCCCTTGAAGTCCCTATCCGATATGCTCAAGGGGAAGCAGGGCCGGTTCCGCCAGAACCTTCTGGGCAAACGCGTGGATTATTCCGGCCGTTCCGTCATCGTCGTGGGTCCCGAGTTGAAGATGCACCAGTGCGGCCTGCCCAAGAAGATGGCGCTTGAGCTTTTCAAGCCTTTCATCATCAAGAAGCTCGAGGATCGTGGTTACGTCCACACCATCAAGAGCGCGCGGAAGATGGTCGAACGCGTGAAGCCCGAGGTGTGGGATATCCTGGCCGAGGTCATCCAGGACCACCATGTCCTTCTAAACCGCGCCCCGACCCTGCATCGCCAGGGTATTCAGGCGTTCCAGCCCGTCCTGATCGAAGGCAAGGCGATCCAGATCCACCCGCTCGTCTGTACCGCGTTCAACGCGGACTTCGACGGCGACCAGATGGCCGTGCACGTGCCCCTCTCCACGGAGGCTCAGTTGGAGGCGCGTCTCCTGATGCTCTCCACCAACAACATCAACTCTACCGCCCATGGCGGACCCATCGTCACCCCGACCCAGGATATCGTTCTGGGTTGCTATAGCCTTACCAAGGAGCGTCCTCGCCAGCTGGGGGAGGGAAAGGCGTTTTCCGGTCCGAGCGAGGTGCTCATCGCCTTCCATGCAAAGGCCGTGGCCAAACACGCGAAGATCCGTGTTCGTCTCGACGGGAAGATGGTCGATACCACTGTCGGACGCATTCTGTTCAACCAGATCGTGCCGGAGGGTCTCGGTTACGTGAATCGAACCATGACCAAGAAGGAATTGGCGGAACTCGTGGCCATGTCCTTCGAGAAGCTTGGGACCGCCCGCACGGTGAGATTCCTGGATGACATCAAGGCCCTCGGTTTCACGTATGCCACCCAGGCAGGGATCACGGTATCGATCGACGACATGAAGATCCCGGCTGAAAAAGCGGACATCCTGAAACGTTCCTATCGGGAAGTCAACGAGATCGACAACCAGCACAAAAAGGGCATTATCACGGTCGGCGAGCGTTACAACAAGGTCATCGACATCTGGACTCGAACGACCGAGGAGATCGCCGAGGTGATGTTCTCGAACTTGAAGAAGGACCAGGACGGATTCAACCCCATCTTCATGATGGCCGATTCCGGAGCCCGAGGTTCCAAGATGCAAATCCGGCAGTTGGCCGGCATGCGCGGTCTCATGGCCAAACCCTTGCAGAAGATCACGGGGTCCATCAACGAGATCATCGAATCGCCGATCACTGCCAATTTCCGTGAAGGACTCACCGTTCTTGAGTACTTCATATCCACGCATGGCGCCCGGAAGGGTCTGGCCGATACGGCCTTGAAGACCGCCGACGCCGGGTATCTGACGAGACGCCTTGTGGACGTGGCCCAGGAAGTCATCATCAACGCCGAGGATTGCGGGACGGCCAACGGTATCAGCATGGGCGCCATCATGGAAGGTACCGAGGTCATCGAACCCCTAAAGGATCGCATCGTGGGTCGGGTGGCCCTGGACAACGTGGCAGCTCTTCTCACGGCCGAAGTCATCGTCAGATCTGGACAGGAGATCACAGAGGAGATCGCCGAGAAGATCGAAGCGGAGGGCATTACGCACATCCGCGTCCGTTCGGTTCTGACCTGCGAACTGGATCGCGGGATCTGTGCGAAGTGCTATGGCCGCAATCTGGCAACGGGCAAGCAAGTGCAGATCGGCGAGGCCTGTGGAATTATCGCCGCCCAGTCCATTGGGGAGCCGGGCACCCAGCTGACTTTGCGAACGTTCCACGTGGGTGGAACCGCCAGCCGAGTCACCGAGCAATCCAAGATCGAGGTCCGCAAGAATGGCCGCGTCCGATTCCATAACCTGAAGATCGTCGAAAATCGCAACAAGGAACAGGTCGTCCTCAACCGCAACGGCGAGATCTCTGTGTACGACGAGAAGGGCCGCGATATGGAGCATTATCAGGTGCCCTTCGGCGCCTCGATGCGCTGCCATGATGGTGATGCGGTGAAGGAAGGCCAGGTCCTGGCTCTCTGGGATCCCTACAAGGTGCCCATCTATACCGAAGTGGCTGGCGTGGTGAAGTTGCAGGATATTATCCGCGGCGCAACCATGCGCGAAGAGATCGACGAGGATACGGGCTTGAAGGGCCGCACCATCATCGAAAGCAAGGACGAGAATCTCGCCCCCAGCTGCGTGGTTGTGGACGAGAAGACCGGCGAGAAGATGAAGAGCTACCGATTCCCGACGGGCACCGTTGTCACTGTGCAGGATGGGGAACGTGTTTTCGCGGGAGACATCCTCGGGAAACTCCCGCGTGAGGTCGCCAAGACCCGCGACATCACGGGAGGCCTTCCGCGCGTGGCCGAACTTTTCGAGGCCCGCCGCCCCAAATCGGGGGCCGTCATTGCCAAGATCGACGGCATCGTGCACTTTGGCGGCACCATGAAGGGCAACCAGCGCATCATCATCCGGAACACCGAAGGGAAGAAAACCGAGGAGCCGGAATACATCATTCCCTACGGTCGTCATTTGAACGTCCATGAGGGCGATGTTGTCCGTTCCGGCGATGTCCTGACGGATGGTTCCATCGATCCGCATGACATCCTTGAGGTCCGGGGCGAGTATCCCGTTCAGGAGTACCTCCTGTCGAAGGTCCAGGAGGTCTACCGACTCCAGGGGGTCAAGATCAACGACAAGCATATCGAAGTCATCATCCGTCAGATGATGCGCAAGATCGTGGTCCAGGATCCCGGGGACACTGTGTTCCTTCCGAAGCAGCAGGTCGACAAGGGTAAGTTCAAGGCTGAGAACGAGCGGGTGGTCGAGAGCGGCGGCAAACCGGCCACAGCCCGACCGGTGCTCTTGGGTATCACCAAGGCCTCCTTGGGGACGGAAAGCTTCATATCGGCGGCCAGCTTCCAGGAAACCACCAAGGTTCTCACGGAAGCCGCCGTGTCCGGGAAGGTGGACGATCTGCGGGGATTGAAGGAGAACGTCATCATGGGGCACCTGATCCCTGCTGGGACCGGTTCTCCTCTGACCAAGGCCTTAAAGATCACTGTGGATGAACCCGAGGAGGAACTGCCGGTGGGAGTGACGCCCCCGCCACCAGCGGTCATGGAAGACGTGGAATTCGGGGCAGAAGAGGGCATATTCGACGAAAAAAACGCGTAAAAAAACCTTGACCCGATTGTCAGGATTTTGTTACGCTACGCGCCCGTGTTTGGGGGCTTTTTGGCCGTGATGCGCAAAACCACCTCCTTTTGAAGGGTTTACACCCTCAATTGGTGAGCTCAAGGAGGGCTTTGCCGAAACGTTACACTCTCCGGACCGAAGCGGGTCCTGCGGGTTCCATGTTTAGGTGAGCTATGGGCAAAGGCGCTGAACGGTCCTTTGCCTTTTTTGTTTTTCTAAGGGTTTTTCGGTCGATTCAGGCTGTCGGGCATTCGATGGTGACGCGATTTTGAGTTCAATCCTGTGGAGGCGTCCTTTGCCAACGTTGAGTCAGCTGGTCCGCCAGGGGCGGGAGAAGGGTCGTCATAAGTCCAAGTCCCCGGCCTTGAAGCGCAGTCCGCAGAAGCGCGGTGTCTGCGTCAAGGTGGCCACGATGACGCCCAAGAAGCCGAATTCGGCCATTCGAAAGATTGCCCGCGTGCGTCTCGTGAACGGAATGGAAGTCACCTGCTACATTCCGGGTGTCGGCCACAACCTCCAGGAACATTCGATCGTTCTCATCCGTGGTGGCCGCGTGAAGGACCTGCCCGGTGTGCGTTACCACATCATCCGCGGCGCCTTGGACGCGGCAGGCGTTGCGGATCGCAAGCAGGGTCGCTCGAAGTACGGTATGAAACGCCCTAAAGCCGCTGCGAAAAAGTAAGAGGAGCCTGACCGATGCCCCGTAAAAAATTCCTGAGACCCCGCGACATCCAAGGTGATCCCCGGTATGCCAACAAGCTGGTGGCCAAGTTCATCAACTGCATGATGTATGACGGGAAAAAGACCAGCACTTCCGAGGCCTTCTATGGCGCCATGGATATCCTCGGCAAGAAACACGGCGAGGGTGCTTTGAACGTCTTCAAGAGCGCAGTGGACAACGTGAGACCCATGCTCGAGGTGAAATCTCGGCGTGTCGGCGGCGCAACGTATCAGGTTCCGGTGGAGATCAATCCCCATCGTGGACAGTCCCTCGCCATCCGTTGGCTCATTGATGCGGCCCGCGCCCGCAAGGAAAAGACCATGGCCGAGAAACTGGCCACGGAACTGTTGGACGCCTCCAAGAACCAGGGGACGGCCATCAAGAAAAAGGAAGACACGCACAAGATGGCCGAGGCCAACAAGGCCTTCGCCCATTACCGCTGGTAAACAAGACAGGACAGGGAAAGAACCGTGCCACGACAGATTTCTCTCCAGAAGACCCGCAACATCGGGATCATGGCCCACATCGACGCTGGCAAGACCACCTTGACCGAGCGTATCCTCTATTACACGGGTTGGACCCACAAGATCGGCGAGGTTCATGACGGCGCCGCCACCATGGACTGGATGGCTCAGGAACAGGAGCGTGGCATTACCATCACCTCGGCCGCCACGACCTGCTTCTGGGATCATCCGGCCGACAAGTCGAAACATCGCATCAACATCATCGACACCCCAGGCCATGTGGATTTCACCATCGAAGTCGAACGCTCCCTCCGCGTTCTGGACGGCGCTGTTGGCGTTTTCGGGGCGGTCGAGGGCGTCGAGCCGCAGTCCGAGACCGTGTGGCGCCAGGCCGACAAGTACGGTGTCCCTCGAATCGCCTTCGTGAACAAGATGGACCGTGTTGGTGCCGACTTCTTCGCGGCTGTTGATTCCATGCACAAGCGTCTGAACGCCAATGCCCATCCCATCGTGCTTCCCATCGGGGCCGAGGACAAGTTCGACGGTATCATCGACCTGGTCACAATGAAGAGCTTCCACTGGCTTGAGGAGACGTTAGGGGCCAAGTTCGAGGAGAGGGACATTCCTGCGGAGCTGAGGGCCCAAGCCGAGGAATACCACAAGAAGCTTGAGGAAGCCGTGGCCGAGTTCGACGACGCCTGTATGCAGAAGTATCTCGACGGCATGGCGCTGACGGTCGACGAGATCCGCGCCTGCATCCGCAAGGGTACCATCGCGAACAAGTTCTTCCCGGTCATGTGCGGGACGGCCTTCAAGAACAAGTGCATTCAGCCCCTTCTCGACGCTGTGCTGTATTACCTGCCCTCTCCGATCGATATTCCTGCGGTCAAGGGCATCAACCCGGAGACCAACCAGGAGGAGGAGCGCGCCACCTCCGATGACGCTCCCTTCTCGGCCCTGGCCTTCAAGATCGCAACCGATCCCCACGTGGGCAAACTCGTCTACTTCCGGGTCTATTCCGGCAAGCTTGAAACGGGATCCTACATCGAGAATTCCACCAAGAGCTCCCGGGAGCGCGTCGGGCGTCTCCTTCAGATGCACGCCAACAAGCGCGAGGAGATCAAAGAGGTCTTTGCGGGGGACATCGCTGCGACGGTGGGTATCAAGGCCATCTACACCGGGGATACTCTCTGCTCGGAGGACAAGCCCATCATCCTTGAGAAGATGACCTTCCCGGATCCCGTCATCCACGTGGCCATCGAACCGAAGACCAAAGCCGACCAGGAGAAGATGGGGATTGCGCTCCAGAAGCTAGCCGAGGAGGACCCCTCTTTCCGCGTCAAGACCGACGAGGAGACAAACCAGACCATCATCGGGGGAATGGGAGAACTGCACCTCGAGATCATCGTGGATCGCATGATGCGGGAGTTCAACGTCCAGGCCAATGTGGGCAAACCCCAGGTGGCCTACCGTGAGACCGTCCGGAAGAAGGTCGAGGCTGAAGGAAAGTACATCCGTCAGACTGGTGGTCGTGGGCAGTACGGGCACGTTTTCATCACCATGGAGCCCCAAGAGCCCGGCAAGGGCTTCGAGTTCGTGAACGCCATCGTCGGCGGCACTGTGCCGAAGGAATACATCCCGGCCGTCCAGAAGGGCACCGAGGAGGCCAAGGAATCCGGCGTGTTGGCCGGGTATCCCGTGGTGGATTTCAAGGTCACCCTGACCGACGGGTCCTACCATGATGTCGACTCCTCCGAAATGGCCTTCAAGATCGCAGCGTCCATGGCGTTCAAGGAAGCCATGAGGAAGGCCGATCCCGTCCTGCTCGAACCCGTCATGGACGTCGAGGTCGTCACGCCCGAAGATTTCATGGGCACCGTCATGGGCGACCTGCAGTCCAAGCGGGGGAAGATCGAAGGCATGCAGTTGAGGGGACAGATGCAGACCATCCGGTGCAAGGTCCCCCTTTCGGAGATGTTCGGATATTCCACGTCCCTGCGGTCCATGACCCAGGGGCGCGCCACCTACACCATGCAGTTCGCGCAGTACGAGCAGGCGCCCCGCAACGTTCAGGAAGTGATCGTGGCGAAGGCCAAGGGTTAAGCGACAGGGCAACGACCGAACAGGAGGCGAGCGATGTCGAAGGAAAAATTCGTAAGGAACAAGCCGC
>CAZGWJ010000024.1:0-33281 GCA_964529445.1 uncultured bacterium | reverse complement strand
CACCCTCCGGGAGGACATCGAGCTCAAGATCTTCCCCAATTCGACGAGCCCGGTGATGGTCGACACGGCCCAGATCGAACTGGTTCTCATGAATCTCGTGCTCAACGCCCAGGACGCCATGCCGGACGGGGGGACCCTCGTGCTCGAGGTGGAGGACGTCCAGCTCGACGAGGAATACGCGTCCCGCCATCCCGGTGTCCGCCCGGGGCCCTACGTCCGCCTGTCGGTGAGCGACACGGGCATCGGCATGGAGGCCGAACAGCAGAAGCACATCTTCGAGCCCTTCTACACCACCAAGTCCAAGGAGAAGGGGACCGGCCTGGGCCTGGCCACGGTGTACGGCATCGTGCGACAGCACGAAGCCGCCATCAACGTCTACAGTGAACCCGGCAAGGGGACGACCATCCGGGTCCATTTCCCCCGGGCACCGGAAGCATCCCCGGGCGCGATCCCGGCAGCCCCGGCCGAAAAGCCGGCGTCCCGCGGGCATGAAACGGTGATGGTGGTGGAGGACGAGGAAGCCGTCCGCAAGATGGCGGTAGCCGCGCTGGAACGTTTCGGCTACAGCGTGGTCGTGGCCCGCGACCCCGCGGAGGCCCTGCGTCTGGCTTCGGAGGTGAGGCCCCTCCACCTCCTTCTCACGGACGTCATCATGCCCGGCATGAACGGGCGGGACCTTCACCGGAGGATGACGGAGATCCTGCCTGGGCTGAAAGTGGTCTTCATGTCGGGCTACACGCAGAACATCATCGCCCACCACGGTGTGCTGGATGCCGGAGTCCAACTCCTGCAGAAGCCCTTCACGCTGGAGAACCTGGCCCAAAAGGTGCGGGAAGCGCTCGACGCGCCCTGACGACTCGATGTTGAACGGTTCCCCGTCCCGTCGGCCCCTTGATGGTTATCCCCTTCCTGCGCTCCCCTCCGCCCGAACCGCCTTTTCACCCGGGCGCTTCAGGACTATACTGTCCGCACTTTGGATACTCGGCTCCCTTTCCGAACCTTGACCCTCCTGTTGCTTTGCCTCACGCCGATCCTGCCAGCCTGCCGGCCAGCGGAAAAACCCTCATCCGGCCGCCCTGTCACGATCACCTACTGGGAGAAATGGACCGGCTTCGAGGGCGAGGCCATGAAAGCCGTCGTGGACGCCTTCAACGCGAAACAGGACAAGGTCTTCGTGAAGGTCCTGACCGTCAGCGAGATCGAGAAGAAGCTCCTCGTCTCCATCGCGGGCGGCGACCCGCCCGACATCTCCGGCCTCTATTCCCGCAACGTTCCCGTCTATGCCGCACTCGGCTCCCTCATGCCCCTCGACAACCTCATGATGGAGACCGGCACCGACCCCGAATCCCTCATCCCCATCTACCTCCTGGAATGCCGGAGCCGCGGAAAGCACTATGCCCTTCCCATCGCGGGAATGACCCTGGGGCTCCACTACAACCGATCCCACTTCCGCGAGGCGGGGCTCGATCCCGACCGGCCGCCCCGCACGATCCGGGAACTCGACGAGTACGCCTGGAAGCTCACGAAGCGGAGAAAGGACGGCTCCTTCGAGCGCATCGGTTTCGTGCCGACCGAACCCGGCTGGTGGAACTGGAGCTGGCCCTACTACCTGGGCGGAAATCTCTACGACGAGAAGAACAAGACCATCACGGCCGACACACCCGAGAACGAACGGGCGATGAAGTGGTTCGCCGACTTCGCGCGCCGCTACGGCATCCAGGACGTCATCTCCTTCAAGGGCGGATTCGGAAACTTCGCGTCCCCCCAGAACGCCTTCCTGGCCGGAAAACTCTCCATGTGCATCCAGGGAGTCTGGATGCACGCCTTCATCCAGAAGTTCAACCCGAAGCTCGACTGGGGCGTGGCGCCCTTCCCCGCCTTCTCGGACCAGGTGCACGACGTGACCCTCATCGAATCGGACGTGCTGGTCATCCCGGCGGGCTCCCGGCACCCGAGGGAAGCCATGCAATTGCTGGCTTTCGCGGTCTCCCAGGAGGGCCAGGAGATCCTCCACCTGAGGCAAATGAAATTCCCGTTGACGAAAAAGGCCTCGAAGGCATTCTGGGAGAGGAACACCAACCCTCACCTCGCCGTGTACCGCAAGTTGGCCGACAGCCCCTGCGCCTTCACGGCACCGCGCATCGCCATCTTCCAGGAGTACTTCGACGAGGCCAATGCGGCTTTCGACCAGGTCTGGCTGTTGAGGCAGGAACCGAAGGTGGCCCTGGAAGGGATGCAGAAGAGGATCCAGAGGAAATGGGAGCGGGAGTTGAGACGGTTGAAACGGTTGGGCCTGGAACCGGAATGACGGCTTTCACCACGAAGACACGAAGGCACCAAGGACTGCTTTGATGGTTCACATCCATAAACGCGAAACAGAATTCCGGACGACTCACGAAAACCGTCTTCCCGGTTCAGTGGGGGTCTTCGTTTCTTCGTGCCTTCGTGGTGGGATGGATCCCTGATGACCAAACGGGAAAGACAAAACCTTGGGTGGGGGCTGGCGTTCACCGCGCCTTGGCTGGTCGGGCTCGCGGTCTTCACCCTCTACCCCGTCCTGGCCTCCTTCTACTACTCCTTCTGCGAGTACAACGTCCTCACGAAACCCGTCTTCATCGGGTTCGGGAACTACCAGGATCTGGTCACGGACGCCATCTTCTGGCAGGCCCTTTACAACACCTTCTACTACGCCTCCCTCTCCCTTCCGCTGGGGACGGTGCTGGCGGTGGCGCTGGCGATGCTCCTCAACTCCGGCGTCCGCGGGATGACCCTCTACCGCACCATCTTCTTCATTCCCTCCCTGGTGCCCATGATCGCCATGGCCATCCTGTGGATGTGGATCTTCAACCCCGAATTCGGCATCCTGAACTACCTTCTCCAGTTCGCCGGCCTGAAAGGCCCCAACTGGCTGGGGAACGCCCTCTGGACCAAACCGGCCTTCGTCTTCATGAGCTTCTGGAGCGTCGGCAATGCCGTGGTCATCTACCTGGCCGCCCTGCAGGAGGTGCCCGTCTCGCTTTATGAGTCGGCCGACATCGACGGGGCCTCCTGGCACCACAAGGTGAGGCACATCACGATCCCCATGATCTCCCCCGTCATCTTCTTCAACTTCATCATGGGACTCATCGGCAGTCTCCAGGTCTTCGCCATCCCCTACGTCATGACGGGCGGGACGGGCCAACCGGTGCGCTCGGCGCTTTTCTACGCCATGTACCTCTACGACACGGCCTTCCGCTACCTGAAGATGGGATACGCCTGCGCCATGGCCGTCATCCTGTTCCTCATCATCCTGGCCTTGACGGCCTGGTTCATGAAGGTGTCGAAAAAGCACGTGCACTACATGGGCAACTGAACGGATCCGCCACGAAGAAACGAAGGCACGAAGAACCGCCTCAATGGTCGTTAAAAAGCACGAAGGAATAAGACAAGACCATGGCCAGTACATTGACGGTACCGAGCGAAGTGAAGGGGTGGCGGGACCTCCTGCCCCATGGGATCGTGCACACCCTGCTCCTGGGCGGGTCCGTCGTGTTCCTGTTCCCCCTCCTCTGGATGCTCGGCACTTCCTTGAAGCCCCTCGAGAACACCATGGTCATGCCGCCCCAATGGTGGCCCGATCCCGTCCAGTGGCGCAATTACATCGACGCGATCCGATACATCGACTTCCTGACCTATACGCGCAATTCCCTTTTCGTGTGCGTGCTGTCCGTGGCCGGAACGGTGATCTCCTCCTCGCTGGTGGCCTACGGATTCTCGCGCATCGAGTGGAAGGGTCGCGACGCCCTCTTCATCCTCACCCTCTCCACCATGATGGTGCCCTTCCCCGTCCTCATGGTGCCCCTCTACGGCGTCTTCCGGGAACTGCACTGGATCGGGACCCTCATGCCCCTCTGGGTGCCCGCCTTCTTCGGGAGCGCCTTCAACATCTTCCTTCTGCGCCAGTTCTTCATGGGCATCCCCAAGGACCTGACCGAGGCGGCGCACATCGACGGCTGTTCCCACCCGCGCATTTGGGGAACCCTCATCCTTCCGCTTTCCAAATCCGCCCTGGCCGTCGTGGCCCTCTTCCAGTTCATCTACTCGTGGAACGACTTCCTGGGCCCCCTGCTCTTCCTGACAAAGCAGGAACAGTTCACCCTGGCCCTGGGCCTGCAGTTCTACCAGAGCCAGAACAACGGCACCGAATGGCATATGCTGATGGCGGCCTCCACCCTGGCGGCCCTCCCCATCATCCTGCTCTTCTTCTTCACCCAGAAGACGTTCATCCAGGGGATCGCGATGACCGGATTGAAAGAATAGGTCGTTAAAGCCACGGATCATCGAACCTCAAATAGAAAAGGCCGTCCCCTTTCGGGAACGGCCCTTTTCCTTCTCCTTCACATCCAAGGCAAATCCTTGCTTACCGTTCCGACGGAATGAACCCGGAAGGAAACCCTTCCTCCATCACGGCGGGCAGCCTCCGTTTCCCACCTTCATTTCCGAGAACCCCTTTTCAGGACGATAAATTTGGCCTGCCGCAACTCTGCGGGGAAGGCGGCGTAGGCGATATAGACGCCGTTGGCTACCCATTCCCCGCCTTCATTTCGGCCATCCCAATAGAAGTATCGAGCAAAAGGGACCTCGTCCTCGATCCCGACCAGATGCCTCACCTTCTCCCCGGCCGAGTTGTAAAGGATCAGGTTGAAACGGCCGCGGTGGGGCGAACGGACCCAGAACCGCATGGGATCCTCCTCCCGGACAAGGAAGACGTTGCGGTCCGGGATGAATTCAAGCCGCCGGTCCGGTGTCACCGTGATCGTCGGCGACAGGGCCGGTGGTGGCGTCATCGTCGGGGAATGCGTCGCGCTCGGGGTCCCCGTGGGCTCGGGAGTGGCCGTCCGGGTCGGGGTCGGGGTGGGCGTGAAGGTCTCCTCGCACTCCGTCGTGTAGCACATCTCGTAGGTCAGGCCCATGTAGGAGGTGTTATTCAGGACCCGGAAGGCCAGGACGTTGACCCCGGCCTGGAAGAAGGACGGGCTGACCGTGATGGTCACGCAATGCTCGTAGAGGTGGCTCCCGCCCGGTCCCGGCCAGGTGAAGAAACCCGCGGAATTCCCGTTGAGGAAGACATCCACCTCGTTGTCCGCACTCACGACGATCTGTGCCGATGTCACGACCGCCCCGGCCGGAAGGGAGAAGGTATTGCGGGCATACCAATCGGCATTGGTGGAGGGCAGGCCGCTGGAGACGTTCGAGATCCAAGTCGTGTTGTTCCCGCCGATGTTGCAGGGAGCGATCCAATCAGGCGCCCAGGTCGCGACGGAAGAGGTGATGGTCCAGGGCGCCGTGGGGGCATAGGCCGGATCGGTCCATGACCTCCCCATCGGATCGACGGCGGGAGGGACGTTGGCGGGATCGAAGTACTGGGTGTTCTGCGCCGGATCGCTCCAGACGCACCCGGTGCCGGCACAGGACGCGTCCGCACGGGAAACCGCCAGCATCCCGATGACCAGGGCCAAACCCCAGAGGGAACAAGACCGGATTCTCATCCCGTATCCTTTATGATCACAGAAAAAGGGCCGCTCCCCTCGCGGGGAGCGGCCCCCATCCCGGTTGCTTTCCGCCGGCGGCTCATTGCCTGGGCAAAATCACTCCCGGAGGAAGCCCTTCCTCCATCACGGCCTGCGGCGATCTCGCCGCGGGAGCGAGGTTGGGAACCGATGCCGAAGGGGCTTCCAACTCCAGCGGCGGCGCGGGAGTTCCCTTCGTCTTCTCGTAAGTGTCGATCCAAGCCCTCAGCTTGTCATCGTCGGGATCGAGCTCCAGGGCCCGCTTGAACGCCCTCAGGCCCTTCTCCTCGTCCTTCAGCTGGAAGTAGCAACGACCCGCCATGCGGTACGCCTTGGCGGAGGAAGAATCGGCCTGCAGGGTCTTCAGGAACTGGTCGAGGGCCTCGCGATACCGCCCCGCGTTGAAGAGCGCGATCCCCTCCCCGATGATCTCGGCCGGGGTCAGCGTCTTCTCGCCGAACACCACCAGTTCCACGCGCCGGTTCTCGGCCATGTTGACGGGCGTGTCGTTCGGGCGCACGGGCCGCGACTCGCCGAAGCCCTTCACGAAGAGCTTGGCGGGATCCACGCCCGTGGACGCCACGTAATCCTTCACGGCCTGGGCGCGGGCCACGGAGAGCTCCTCGTTGCTCTTGTACTTCGCCGTCTTGGAGAGCCGCTGGTTGTCCGTATGCCCGTAGATGGCGATATAGGCCTCGGGATATTTCTGGGTGATGATCCCCACGGCCTTGCCGATGGCCTCGTTGGCACGCGGCAGGAGATCCGCCCGTCCCGACTCGAAGAGCAGGTCGCCCGAGAACTGGAAACCGTACTGGTATTGGAGGCGCTTGACGGTCTTGGCCTTGAATCCCTTGGGCTGGGTCACGCCCGTCCCGCCTTCGACATCGGTCGCCTCGAGCTTGAGGAAATAGTCCCCTTCGGGAACCGACTTGCCCTGGGAATCCCGCCCGTCCCACAGGGATCGCCGGGGCGGCTGTCCCTTGCCCTCGAAGATGCGCAGAGGCCTCATCGAGGCGTCCGTCACGGTCAGACGCCACCGCGCGATGGGCTCCTCGCTCTTGGTGTTCATGGAGATCTTCAGGGAGCCCTCGCCCAGCGTGAACTGGGGCGGGCAATCCACCATCGGCTCCGGAGGAAGGGGGAAACCCCCGAACTGCAGGTCGAGGGACACGCGATGCGTCATCCCGAGGTCGCCGTAGGGGGCGAACGCGTAGTTGAGGTTCGCCAGGGTGGCGGAGAACTGGTGCCCGATGCCGGCGCCCAGCGTGAGACCCGAGAGGCCTCCGGTCTCGTAGCCCATCCGATAGCCGCTCCGGATTGCGACTTCGTTGCGGCCGAACCCGGCCACGTATTCCGCGCCCAGGTCCGGCTTGACGCCCGTATCCAGGTGGGCGTCGGTCTGTACCGAGAACGCCGCCCGGTCCTTCTTCATCAGGAGGTTGCGGGGCTTGTATCCCACCCCCAGTTTGAATGCGGTGGGCTGTGAGTGGGACTTGACCTTTGTCCCCACGTTGGCCGCCACCAGGCCGACATACACCTTCTTGCGGACGGCCTCATAGAGGAACCCCAGGTCCGTCGAGAAACCGTAACCCACCTGCGAAAGCGCCTTCTGGCCCACGAGGGTTCCCTTGATGCCGACAAGGGTCTTGCGGAAGAAAGGCCCGGGGAGCCAGAGGCCCAATCGTTGGGAATAGGCCGCCGTGCCCGCGAAATCGGAGGCGCTGATGTTGAAGCCGGGACCGCCATATTCGCCGCTGGGGGTCTCGAGAGCCCCTTGGAAGGTCCCGGTGCCCAGATAGGTGAACGAGGCGCCCACGCACCCGTCGCGCCCCAGTCGGTGCGAAAAACCGAGGTATTCGTGGTTGACCCCTTCCATCCACTCGGCATGGGTCGTGTGGACCCCGACGCCGCGCGTGAGGGAAAGCCCCGCCGGATTCCAGTAGGTGGCGGTGGTGTCATCCGCCACGCCCACGAAGGCGTCCCCCATGCCGGCGGCACGGGCGCCCATCCCGATCTTCAGGAAATTCGCGCTGGTGGAACCCGCCCCCTTCGCGGCGTGCGAACCGGAAACTGCCGATAGGAAAATCGCGAATCCCGCCAGGATAACCCCATAACGATGTAGCCCCATGTTGAATCCTCCGTATCCCATATCAGCGCTTCCCCACGATGATCTTCGCGGTCAGGAGCTTGGTGGAACCACTCCGGACGATGCAGTAATAAGTTCCCGTCGCGACCCGGGTCCCCTGTTCGTTGGTGCCATCCCACTCGACCCTCCGGTTTTTCTCCCCGAACTCCCTGATCTTCTCGCCCGAGAGCGTGAAGAACTGGACGATCGCCCCCCGGGGCAGGAGCGAGACCTTCAGGACGCCTCCCACGGCCAAATCGGGAATAAAGGGGTTGGGCCAGATGTGGAGGTCCAGGTCCGGGGTGGACGTGAAAGTCGGTTCCGGCGTGAGGGTCTCGGTCGGCGAGAGCGTGAAGGTCGGGGTTTCGGTCTCGGTGGGGGTCTCGGTCGGGGTCGGCGTGAGGGTCTCGGTGGGAGTGTCCGTGGGGACGGGGGTCCCCGTATCGGTCGGCGTCGGCGTGGGGGTCGGGGAAGTCACGCAAAGGACCGACAGGGTGACGGCATTGGAAACGGTCGCGACCGCATTGTCTCCGGACATGGCCGCCTGGTTCGGGATCTCGGCCCCGCAACCCGCGGCGGTGCCCCACCAGGTAAAGGTGCCGGAACCGGTGAGGTCCGCGGAAAGATCCCAATGAACGAGTCCCGCCGACTCAACTCCACCGTCGGAGGCGCCCAGATAGGTAATGCCCGCCGGGACCGTGTCGGTCAGCCGGGCGTTGACGATCGCGTTGGGACCATAGAATTTCAGGTTGTCGTACCGATCGCCCCAACGGGCCGCCTGCCAGCCGATGTACTGGGTGCCCGTGCACGGAGGCGGCGCCGAATCCACGTAAGTGATGCCCCAGGTGCCGGGCTCCGCCGTTCCCCGCGCCCAGACCCGCGCCTGGATCGTCACGGAGGAGGCGGTGGCGTTCGGGCTCACCTGGACGCGCACGGTATACCATTGTCCCGTGGAGACCGACGTGCCGTTGCTCGACGTGGGCCAGGTGACGGTGCCACCCACGTTCTTCTGGAGGAACAGGTGGCCCGGATTCGGGTCGCCCGAGATGCCCACCATGTAGTTGTTCGAGGAGGAGGATGCCCCGTCGTGACGGACGACGATGTGCGCATCGAGGTCGGGGGAATTCCCCGGATCGATGTAAAGGTCGCCCTCGACCATGTAAGGCGCGTTGCAGGGCACCCCTCCGTTTGAACGCAGGAGCACCGGGAACGAGCCGCCGCCGTTGGCGTTGAGATACAGGGAACCGTCCCCGGGATCCACGAAGTTCCAAGTGCCGCTGACGCCGCCGTTGGGAACGATGGTATAGGGAGTCCCGTCGAAGCCTGCGTCGAAAATGCCTCCCGCCATGTCGTAATGGTCGTTGAGCATGAATGTCTCGCCCAGCACGTCCCACGCCAAGGAATAGGTGACGGTCTCGCCATCGTACACCGAGGTGGAGGACTGGCTCTTGGCCAGGGCGAGTCCGCCGCCCACCGTGACGCTCGACACGTTCGTCGACACGGATCCGACCTCGTCGGAGGAACCCAGGGCCTGGTGGCTGATGACGGTCCCGATGGGAGTGCCGGGATTCACGCGGCAGACGAACCACACCTCCCCGTTGACCCGCTGGGTGATGTTCCCGATGACCCAGGTCACGGGACTGCCGGCCGTAGCGCCTCCGGGCATCGCGTTGAGACTGGCATCCACGAGCGTGCAATGATCCGGCACCGTCGCCGTGATCATGAAGTTGTTGGTGTTCACGGCCGAGTAGGGGATGGTGAAGAGGATGAGTCCCTCGGGAACGGTGCTGTCTCCGGCCGTGTTCTGGGAGACCGTGAAATCCGCGGGAGGGAGCGGCAACTGGAGCGTCACGGCCCGGCAGGTGTTCCCGGGGGACCCGCCACAGTCGATCCAGTCCGTCCGACCGCAGACCACGAGGACGGTCTCCCCGCTGGGGATCGTGTCGGGAACCGTGAGGTCCCAGGTCACGACGCGGGCGGGACAAGCCGTACTGCCCCCGCTGTTGCCCGGAGCCTGCCATCCCGAAGCGTAGGCGGTGGTGGGAACGTTGACCCCCAAATTGGAGACGACCACGACCTGGTCCAGCCCGGGGCAGGTCAGGATCCCGGTGCCGCTCGACGAGGGGTGGAATGCCGCCATGAGGAAGGAATTGTTCCAGGCGGTCGTGTCGCAGAAGGTGACGGTCACGGAGAGGGTGTCCCCCAGGTTCGGGGTCGTGTTCGAGACCTCCACGTTCTGGATGGTGACGTCCGCACGGACCTCAAGAGCAACGAACACAAGAAAGGCCGCCAAAAGGGAAGAAACCACGGATTTCGATCTCATTTTCTCTCCATTATCGAATAGGCCTGGAAGGGGTATTTTATCGGTATCGGTCCGGTATCGACATAGAAAAGAAACGCTTAAATAACAGGCGAATTGCCCGCTCCGGTTCCCTAAAGGGCGGAAAACGGCAATGGGTGGTTTTCGGCCCTTACCTCCCGGGAATGGAATACCGTCAACAGGGTTTAGGGCCAACCGGCCGGTCGAGACTCGCATGTCTTATAGAGACACGAACCGTCGGATTATTCCGGGCCGCCGATTTCCGGATGCGGGGATTTTCAGGAGTTTTCGGCGCGTCGGGTGTGTTTTACAGGGGATGACCCCAAGGCCCCGTTCATCACCGAAGGAATCCGGAACCATCCCGCGATCCCGGATGAATGAACTCCACCCCGAGGCCTTGGCGCCGCAAGGTCGCGGCGGGAATTCAGCGGATCGTCGGTCGATACTCGATCCTGTACTTCTTCAGCTTGTACCCCAACTGGCGCGGCGTGACGCCGAGGGCACGGCAAGCCCGGGCCTGAACCCAACCGGAACTTTCCATGGCCTCGATGACCCGGCGCTTTTCCAGGTCGCGCAGGGTGCCGCCGGAGGAAGCATCCTGCCCTCCCGCCGAGCCAGGCGCACCCTCGCGAGGCGTTTCCATCGCCGCCTTGAGTTCCACCCATCCCAGCGAACGGGGCACATCCTCGGGACCCAAGGTCGCGTTCCGTGCCATGACGCACATCCGCTCGATGGTGTTCTCCAACTCCCGCACGTTGCCGGGCCAATCATGCCCCACCAGTCGTTCCAGGGCCTCGTGGGTGATGCTGAAATCCCGCCCATTCTCCCGGTTGTAGCGGAAGAGGAAATGATCCACGAGAAGGGGGATATCCTCCGGCCGCTCCCTCAACGGCGGCAGGAAGATGGGCACCACGTTCAGACGGTAATACAAGTCCTCGCGGAAGCGGCCCTGCGCGATGGCGGATTCCAGGTTCCGGTGGGTCGCCGCCAGGATCCGGACGTCGGCCGCCACCGGGACCGTGCCGCCGACGCGCTCGAAACGCTGTTCCTGCAGGAGCCGAAGCACCTTGACCTGGGTCGACAGGGGCATCTCTCCGACCTCGTCCAGGAACAAGGTGCCCCCGTTGGCTTGCTCGACGCGTCCCGGGTCCGTTTCCATCGCACCCGTAAAACCGCCTTTTTCCAGGCCGAAAAGGGTCCTTTCCATCAGGGCTTCCGGAAGGGAGGCGCAGGACACCTGGACGAAGGGTTGATCGGCCCTCGAAGAGAGCGCGTGCACCGCCCGGGCGATGAGTTCCTTGCCGGTCCCCGCCTCTCCCCGGATCATGACGGCGGAACGGGTGGGCGCCGCCTTCTGTACCGTCCGGCACACGTCCCTCAAGGCGCCGGATTCACCCACCACGTTTTCCAGCCGGTATCTTCCCTTGAGTTCCGTTTCCAGACCCCGCTTCTCGTCGATGAGCTTCTGCCGCTCGGCCTCGATATATCGGTGCAACAGGACGTTCTGTCCGACCAGGGAAGCCACAACCGTTAAAAGCCGCACGTCCTCCTCGAAGGAGACATCCTCCTTGAAAAGCCGGTCGACCGAAAGGACCCCGAGCGTCTCCCCCTGGACCTGGATCGGCACGCAAAGGAAGGCGATGTTCTGGCGCCGGATGTCGCCTCTCGACCGGGTCCGGTTGAGAAAGAGCGGTTCCCTCCCGATGTCCGGCACGATCACGGGAGTCCCCCGCGCCACCACCTTGCCCGTAACCCCCTCACCGATCTTGTATTTCCCCCTTTCGATCTCCGAAGCGGTGAGTCCATGGGCGGCTGCGATGGCCAAGTGTCCCGAGAGGGGGTCCAGGAGGGTCAGGGTCCCTCGTCTCATATCGAGCGTTTCGGAAAGGGTCCTGAGAACCTGCGTGGCCGCATCCTTGAAGTTGCGGCTGGACGCCATGACTTTTCCGACCTCATACAAAGCCGTGAGTTCCTTGACCCGCTTCTTGAGAACAGATTCTGTTCCGGCCAAATTTCACCTCTACAAATTTGTATGACCTCTACTATTTAATACCAAACTACATAATTGTCAAGTTTAATACTCGATTGATCCCAGAGCACTCCCATTCGCTTGGAAATCCAAACACCAGAAATGGAACGATTTCCGGGGCTTTCTGGGGATACAGCCATCCGGCAAGGGGGGTAAAATAGGGCCGTGAAGAATCGAACCCGCACCTTGAAAGGTACGAGCAAGAGGTCGTTCGGCCTTCCTTTCCTCGTGCTCCTGCCATGCTTTCTCCTGTCCGCTCCTTCCCAAGCCGCCCCTGCCGGGTCCATCTCCGGGACCGTGGAGATGACGGATGCGCTTCGAGGTCAATGGAATTCCCGAAGTTACGCCTCCCTCTACCGGAGAGTCACCGAACCCGCCGGGGATCCGTTGGCGGATGTGGTGGTCCATCTCGTGGAGGTTCCAGGCCGGCATCCGGTACCGGAGCGCAATGCGGTCTCCCATCACAAGGCCCAGGGGTTCTCGCCCCGGGTCCTTACGCCCCTCCGCGGTCAGCGCCTGGTCATCGCCAACGACGATCCCTATGACCACCAACTCCGATCCGATTCGAAACGGAACGCGCCCTTCAACAGCCGGCTCAAGGCCGGAGGGCCTCCCCTGATCTATCGGACCCAGCAAACGGAGGAATTCACGATCTCCTGCTCGATGCACCTGAAAAGCGCATGCCATGTCCTGGTTTTGCAGAATCCCCACTTCAGCCGACCGGGCAAGGACGGCTCCTTCCGCCTGAAGGAGCTGCCGCCCGGAACCTACGAGCTTCGCGCCTGGCATCCCGATTTCGCACCCGTGTCCACCCGCGTAACGGTTCTGGCGCGGCGCGAAGTGGCCGTCAACCTCATCTTTGAAAAGGTCCGGTACGCCCCATGAAGATCCTTCCATCGGTCAAGATCGCCCTGATCCTCTTCTTCACGCTGGTCGTGGCCGGCATGACGGCCAGTATCCTGCTCCTGGCCCGGTTCGGCTGGATTGGACCCGCAGCGACAATGACCCCAGCAGACGTCTCGCCGAAACAGGGTTCCCCGGCCGCGCAGGCCCTCCTGACGGAGCGGTTCGAGAACCTGGCGGCCAAATCCCTCGCCTTCGCCGAATCCCCGGCCCTCAAAGCGGCACTCTCCCCCGCCGCGCCGAATGGCGCCCAGGTTACCGACGTGGTCCGCGAGATGATGCCGGAGACCAACACCGTGCTCATCGTGGTGACCCAGAGGACGGGTATTCCCCTCTTCGATTCCCGCGCCGCCCGGGACTCGCGCCCCAGCCAACCCTGGCCCTTCGCCCAGCCCGCCCTCCAAGGCGCCTTCTCCCGTTTTTGCCTCGATGAGGACGGAAAGCTTTTCCAGGCCGTCTCGGTGCCGGTCACCACGCCCGGGAAGATCCTGGGTTCGGTCACGGTCCTTCTCCCCCTGGACCCCGCTTTCGCATCCCTCCTGAAATCCATGACCGGCTGCGACATGGCCCTTTTCGCATCAGGGCATTGCCTGAACACGACCTCCCCCGCCCTGTCACCGGCCCAGGCCGATGCCCTTTTCCTTCCCCGCCTGCCCGGCGGCGACAAGGTCGTTGTGGCCGCACCCGGCGTCTTTTCCGTACCCCACACGCAAGGCCATCTCGAATCCTCCTACATCCCACTCGCCGGGCTGAAGGCCGACGCACCCGCCGGCTACCTGGTCTTCTTCCGCAACGCGCCGACCCAGACCCCGGCCGCGTGGCGGGCCGGATGGCCCCTCTGGGCGGCCGCCGGTCTCTGGCTGGCCGTGGGACTGCTTTTCGCCCTCATCACGGCCCGGATCGCCGCAAAGCCCCTGAAACGGATCGAGAAGGTCATCGAGCGGGCCGAACTCGGGGACCTCAAGGGCGTGGTGGAGGTACCCGGAGCCCACGAGGCCGCCCCCTTGGCCCACACGATCAACCGCTTCATCTCGAACTGGCAGGAACGCGAACTCTTCAAGAACATCCTGGGAAAATACGCCCCCCAATCCACCGTGAAAAAACTCCTGGCCTCGGGCGAACCCCCTGCCCTGGAGGGCGAACGGCGCTCCGTGGTCATGCTGGCCTGCGGCATCCGGGGCTTCGCCGCCTTCACCGAGAATGCCGACCCCGCCAAGCTTTCCAAGGGACTCAACGAATTCTTCACCCAGATGTCGAACATCGTCTTCAAGCACGAGGGGCTCGTGGACAAGTTCGTCGGTGATTCCTTCCTGGCTTTCTGGGGAGCCCCCCTCGCCCAAGACGACACCGAGATGTCCGCCGTCAGGGCCGCCCTTGAGATGCAGGAATCCCTCAGGGATTTCAACGCCGATCGCGTGAAGCAGAACCTTCATCCCATGATGGTGGGCATCGGAATCGTCACCGGCGAGGTGGTCGTGGGAAACCTGGGCAGCGAGCAGAACCCCGACTACACCGTCATCGGGGACGAGGTGGCTCTCGTCATGAAACTGGCCGCCAAAGCCGGGGCCGGACAGGTCGTAGTGGCCGATTCGTCGTTCCAGAAGGTGAAGGACCGCGTGGAGGTGAACCCCCTGGCGCCCCTGGTGCAGAAGGGCATCGCGGCCCGCGGCTTCACCGACCCGGTGAAGATCCACATCGTCACCGACCTGAAGACGTAGTGCATCTTCATCACGAAGACACGAAGGCGCCAAGAACGATGGTGGCACTCACCGAACCGAAGGATCCGACCCGCCATTCCACCATGAGATCCTTACTGAACTATCCCTTGTGCCTTCTTCGAGTCTTCGTGCCTTCGTGGTGAATGCACCCTTTTTCCGGAAGAGACTGCTGGCATGGTATCGCGTCCACAAACGCGATCTTCCCTGGCGACGCACCCGCGACCCCTATGCCATCTTCGTTTCGGAGATGATGCTCCAGCAGACCCAGGTCGCCACCGTCGTTCCCTTCTTCCGGCGATTCGTCTCCACCCTGCCGCATTGGAAAGCTCTGGCGGGCGCCCGGGAAGACCTGGTCCTGAAGCTGTGGGAGGGCCTGGGTTATTACCGCAGGGCGAGGAACCTGATGCGGGCCGCCCGGCTCGTGGTGAAGCCCTTCGGAGGAAAGCTTCCCGACACCGAGGGCGCCGTCCTGCTTCTGCCCGGTGTGGGGGAATACAGCGCCGGCGCGCTCCTTTCCATCGCCTACGGCAAACCCTTCGCCCTGGTGGATGGAAACGTCCTACGCGTCTACGCGAGGGTCTTCCGGTTGGAGGGCAACCTGAAGGGGTCTGCCGGGAAGCGGAGGGTCTGGGACCTGGCGCGGCGGATGCTGGACAAGAGGCTCCCCGGCGACTTCAACCAGGCCCTCATGGAACTGGGCGCCACGCTCTGCACACCCGTGGCCCCGCGGTGTCCGCACTGCCCGGTTGCCCCCTTCTGCCGCGCCTTACGGGCGGGCGACCCTGAGTCGTACCCCCGGACTTTGAAGCGGAAGCGCGCGGTCCGAGTCTTCATGGCCGCATCCCTCTGCGTGAGGAACAGCCGGGTCCTCATCCGAAAACGCCCGAAAGACGCCCGTTGGCTTTCGGGGATGTGGGAATTCCCCAGCGCGGAGGCCGGCACGATGAAGGAGGCGAAAGAGCGCCTGTCGGATGAACTGGGAAGACCGTTGGAGGCGCGACCCGTCACCGCAATGGAACATACGATCACGCATCACCGGATCCACCTGGGCCTGTACAGGGTCCCGTCGGTCCGAGGACTCGCCGGTCGCTGGGTTTCCATGCGGGAACTGGAACGCTTCCCCTTCTCCGCGGCCCAGGGACGCCTGAGAGCCCGGGTGCTCTCGAACGCGAAAACCCGGAGATCCGCCGGGCCCTGAACGATCCAAGGAGGCTTTCATGTACGAGAACGATGCTCCGGTGCGCCATGCCGTCCACGGACTCGTCCGCCAACGCTTCTCCGGGAGGGCCTTCGACCCGAGACCCGTCGATAAAGGGAAGATCCTATCCTGCTTGGAGGCGGCCTGCTGGGCCCCCTCCCAGGCCAACGAACAACCCTGGACCTTCGTCGTGGGAATGAAAGGGGAAGGCGACACGTGGGAGGCGATTTTCGGGACCTTGAAGGAGGGCAACCGGGTTTGGTGCGCCCGCGCTCCCGTCCTGATCCTGGCCTGCGCGAAAAGAACGACTTCCAAGGGCAGCGAGTACCGTTACGCCTGGCACGACCTGGGGTCCTCCTGCGAAAACCTGCACCTCCAGGCCGTGGACCTTGGACTGAGAAGTCACCCGATGGGCGGCTTCGATTCCGCCACGGCGCGCGAGGCCTTAGGGCTCCCGGAGGATGTGGACGCTGTGACCGTCATCGCGCTGGGATATCCCGCCTCGGCGGATACCTTAAACGAACCCCTGCGGGGCCGTGAAACAGCCGAAAGACAGCGCAAACCCCTCACGGAAACGGTGTTCTTCTCGAGATGGGGAAAGGGCTAGGGTCCCGGAACGCGTCGAGTCCCTTCCGATCATCGAAGCACGACGATCCCCACGGTACGCTCGACGGGATCCCTTCGGCCTTCCAGCCAGACTTGGATGATCACGACATAGGTCCCGTTGGCCAGGGTCATCCCCGACCGAGTCACCCCATCCCACTCCACGACGCTGTTCTCCTTGAGAAAATCCCCCTTTGCGGACCAGTGCCAGACCACGGCACCCGCCACGGTCTTGACCGTGACATGGATCCATCTCACCTGCGGATCCAGATCCCCCACCCCAACCACGAACTTGAATTGACCATCGGGAGAGGGGTTGGGAAAGGCGACACCGTTCCAAGGATGCGTGAAATCACCATCCCAATCACGGCATCGGGTGCGCTCCGGGGTCGGCGTTATCTCCCCCGGAGGAGCGAGGGGTGTCGCCGTGCCGGTCGGAGTTGCCGACTCCGTCGCCTGAGGGGTGAGCATCGTTGTGGGGCTCCAGGTCCAGGTGGACGTGATCGCGGGGGTATTCGTAAACGTGAACGACGGCACCGGGTCGGACGGGCTGTGGGTGCCCGTGGGCGTCCAGGTGTAGGTATGCGTGAACGTCCGCGTCGGAGTGATCGCGATGGGCGTCTGGGGAGTCGGGTCCGGCGTCGGAGTGAAGGTCCAAGTCCGCGTGGCCGTGGGCGTCAACGTGGGACAGGCCGGGTTCGTCGGTGTGGGAGTGGCCGTGGGCGAACCGCACTGGGAGAAGAAGAGTTCCAGATGATACGCAAGTCCGATCGTTGCCCGGGTACTGCTGACCTTGATCGCGACGATATTCAGAGCGTCCTCCTTCACGATGTGTCCGGCCATTCCCTTGTAATCGACATAGGGCGGAGCATACTGAGCGGTACCGGGACTCGGGTTGGCGAATGTGACGGGAAACTGGTTCTTCATCCATACCTGATAGGCTGAATCCGCCATGCACCAGATCTGCGCGCCACCGATCCAGTCATACACATGAGGCGGCGAATAGAAGACGTGTCTTACGTAGAGATCCTTCCCCTCGTGGGCGCCGCCGGGATCCACGCCGATCCAAGGAACCCCCGCCCGACCGCAATAAGGCCCCCAATCGGAGGGTCGCGAGGTCACGATGACCGGGTCGGACCAACCGGGCCCCTCGATATAATCCGCATCGATCCATGACCGCCCCACGCCATCGGGCGGCGGCGTGGCACCCGGTAACGCCTGATAGATCCTGGCCCCCATGGAGCCGTCGATCGCGAGCCGACCACGCGGGCAGAAATCATAGGTGCTGGCGGGTTTGGGCGCACAAGCCGGATAGTACTGGAACTCGAATTCCCAGCTCGCGGCACGACAGGAACCCGCCGAGTCCAGAAATTGCACGGTGAGGATGTTGTCACCCCGCACCAGGTTGTAGGGATTGGCCGTCGGCTTGTCCAGTTCGACATAGTCGTACGAACTGTTGCTGCCATCCCCCGACCAGCAGAAGTTGTACATCACGCCGTTGATGTACCACCAGGTGTTCCCGAAGGAGCGGGTCAGGCTCAGGATCTTGATGGTCGATTGGGCATCCTGGGGAATCGCGAAATGAATGTTGATCTCGTGGAACCCCGCCGGATTTGAGGCGTCGCAGGATGCCGACGTGGTGGGCGGATGCACCCAATGGGTGTCTCCCAAGGGCGTACTCGCGATGGAAGTATCATCCACCAGCGCCCCGTCACCCACCCCACTGCGGAGGATCACGACGGATCGTCCCTGGTAATCATGCGTCTGCGTGGGTGTGGGAGTGGGCGTCGAAAAAGGGGTCTGGGCCAGAGCGGACGCCATGGCGCCCATCAATGAAAGAATGGCGATGATTTTGAACCTGGTATTCATGGAAGCCCCCTCTGATTCTTCTGAAAAATAGAGGGCTGGGAAAGGTATTTATTCCTTCGGATAATGCGGGAAATAGCGGCGATTACACGGCTTCGGAAGGAATCCGAACCGATAACCGGATCATATTCCGTAATCTGCTAGACGCGGATCTCGTGGATGTCGGCGTCGAAGGGAGTCTGGACCGCGCCCACCTTCACCGGTCGTTCCCGGGCCGGAATGAGGGAAACGGCTTTCTCGAAAAGCCCCGACGGGAACCGGCAGGTCTGCAACGCCTCGTAGACTTGTGCCACACCTCCCCCGCCCAACTGGGGTCCCAGGTAATCCACCAGGTAGTCGTAATAGGCCCTCTTGGCGAAGGAATCCGATACGGCGAAAAGCCGGGATTCCCTCGACCGCCATTCCCCCTCGGAAATGCCCGCCTGTTCCCGGAACGCCTCCAGGCACTCCGCCTGGAGGGACAGCATCTCCCGGAACTCCTCCGGCGTCGAAGCCCGCGAGGGTGGAAGAGGCGGCTCAGGAACGCTTTTCTTTCCCGTCTCGCCCTTCCGCGGCGCAGGAGCGGGATGCCCGGGTTCCGTCACCCGGGTCTCCCCGGAGACGCCGGCCGGAGAGGGGGGCGGGAGGGGCGGCTCGACCGCACGCGGAATCCCCATCGATGCCCCGGCTTCCCCCCGCGCGTCGCGGTGCTTCCGGAGAATGCGGGAAAAGCCGACACCGAGGATCACGCCGATCGCGGCGGCCGCAAGAAGAGTCAGGATCGCGGTCATCGCCGGGATCCCCTATCGCTGGGCGGGCTTCGCGGTGGAGGCCCGCACGATGAGCTCGACGGGGACCCGTTCCTTCCTCGCGTCGGAGTTCCTGTGCTCGATGAGGTCGATCAACTTGGTCACCGCCAGCTTGCCCATGTATTCCTTGGCCACGTTGACAGTGGTCAGGGGCGGATCGGTGTAGTTGCTGAGGGTGATGTTGTCGAACCCCACCACCGAAAGGTCCGCAGGGACCTTCCTCCCCGCCTCCCTCGCCGCGCGCAGGGCCCCCGCTGCCATCTCGTCGTTGGCGCAAAAGAGGGCCGTCAAGCGGCGGTTCCTCGCCAGGGCCTCCCTGGCCGTGTCATAGGCGCTGTGGAAGGTGAAGTTCGGGCTTTCGATGACCCACTCCTTCCGGAAGGGGATGCCGTTCTTTTCGAGGCCCGACCGATACCCTTCCAGGCGCTCCTGGAGGGAAAAGCGCTTGACGTCGGCCGTCAAGAACGCGATGTTCCGGTGTCCCAGGCTGACCAGATGCTCGACCGCCGTCTGTCCGCCCAAGAGGTTGTCGATGTCGATGGTCATGGCGTTCTTCACGGGTATGTACGGATCGATGAGGACGACCGGGATGTTGCGACTCAGGACGTCCTGGACCATGCGGGCCTCGACCCGGCGAAGGAAAATGACGCCATCCGCGTTTTTTTCGCGCACGATCTTGGGCAGGTCCTGGTACCCCGTGTAGGCGGAGGCAATGTTGGCGAAGAGCAGGTTGTAGTCCCGTGCCAGGGTCTCCTGGACGATGCCCTCGACCACGAAGGAATAGAAGAGGTTGGAAACGACGAGGTTGTCGAGGTAATTGACCACCCCGATGTTGCGGGTGCGCTTCCCGGCCAGTCCCGCCGCCATGGCGCTGGGATGGTAGTCCAGGACGCGGGCGGCCTCCCACACGCGTTTCCTCACGGCCTCGCTGATGGCCACGTCGGGCCGTTTGTTGAGGACGAAGGAAACGGTCGTGATGGAGACGCCAGCCTTCTTGGCGACATCCTTGATGGTGATATGCCTGCCCACGGGAACCTCCGGGGTCCGGGATGGGGACGGAAGGGATAAAACCCTTTAATCGCCAATACGATTTTAACAATATTTTACTAAAACGGGAAGGGGCTGCCGTTAAGGCGCCCCCTTCCCGCCCCCGGTCATCGCCCGGGAAAAAACTTCTTGTTCACCCGGGCCACGACCCCCGGCATCACCTCCGCGGCCTTCTTGTCCCCGCTCCAGACGCGGTCGAGGTCCGAGCCGATGATGGAGAGCCACTCGTCGCGGCGGGAATCCAGCACCCCGAAAGTCCCGTCCTTCACGCATTCCACCAGGAACCGTTTGGACCGCGGGGCCTGCCCGTCCAGGAACGCCGGGGAGTCCGCTAGGGTCCGAAGGGCCGGTTGGGTCAACCCCGTGGCCGCCATGTATTTCTGACCCACCTCGCCCGCCAGGAACTTCACCAATTCGTAGGCCATCCGCGGGTCCTTGGCCGTCTTCAGCACGCCGTAACCGGCCGCGCTCATGGGGAACCCCTGTTGCCCTCCCGGCCCCTTCGGAAAACGCACCACGTCCCATTCGAAGTCCCGGATTTGCCGGAACCGGGGCGTCTTCCAGATGCCGCTGTGGAACATGGCCAAGGAGCCGTTCATGAAGAAGTCGGAATTGCCGAGCCCGCCCATGGCCGAAATGCCTGTGGGGCTGGGCATGACCTTGTGGAGATACATGAGATCGGCCCGGAACTGCAGGCCCTCGATCGCCGCCGCGCTGTCCAAGGTGCACCGGGTGGGGCGACGGGCGTCATCCACCACTTTCCCGCCGCTCGAGAGTACCCAGGCCTCCCAGATCGGCCAGTCGTCCAGGAATCCCCACTGGGTGGTCTTGCCCTGGGCATCCCGCACCGTGAGCTTCTTCGCGGTCTCCAGGAACTCGGCACGCGTCCAGGAATCCTTCGGGTAGGATAGTTTCGCCTCGTCGAATTTCTTCTTGTTGTAATACACCACGTTGATGGGCGCGATGTCGCGCGGGATGGCGACGACCTGACCGTCCACAGTGTAATGACGGATGGCCTCGGGATAGAAATCCTTGACCCGGAAACCCGGGTCCGCATCCAGGAAGGGCTTCAGGTCCGCCAGGATGCCCCGCTCCGTGAAGGCGGGCACCTGCTCGGCGTTGATGGCCATGACATCGGGAGCCATGTTACCGGCGAACTGGGTGAGCACCTTGGTGATGTATTCGTTGAAGGGCACGCGGACGATCTCGACGGCCACCTCGGGATGGACCCGGTTGAAATCCGCGATGGCCTTCTGGATGATGCGCGTCTCGTCGACGTCCCCCCAGCCCGTGAGCTTGAGCGTGACGGCCGGTTTCTTCTTGACGCATCCGGGCAGGACCGCGAGCGACACGGCCAAGGCCAACAGGATAAACAGGCCTTTCCTCATGGAACGCCTCCTTGACAGGATGAGACATTATACCGAAAAGAGCTAAAGCGATTTAATGTTTTGTCGGTAAACAACCGACGACCCGGAATGAGCGGACCCGTCTTTTCAGCGCTCCGGCCGTCGCGGCCACCGGATCGTCCCGTTTCGCGCAAGCCAGACGCCCAGGAACAAGGCCAGCGTCGACAGGCTCATGAACAATCCCAGCCGGAATGCGACCGGTTCGTAACGGAAGACGACCCGGTGCATGCCTTTCGTCCCGACCGGCACCGCCATGAAAAGCCCATCGGCCCGGAAGATGTTCTTCGGAACGCCGTCCACCCAGGCGCGCCATCCCGGGGAATAGCTTTCGGAAAGCACCATCCATCCCCGATCGGAGAAGTCGGCCTCGAAGACGGCCCGGCAGGGCGAGGGATCGATGTCGGTGAAGGCCCGGGACGGCGCCTGCCCCGAGAGGAAACGCTTGAGACGGGACCACCACGGGACCGGGATGGGTTTACCCGACCGGAGCGCGCGCCGGGGCGGCGGCAGGCATACGGCCTTCCCGCCGGGCGCATCCTCCGTGAGGACCGTCTCCTCGAGGAAGACGTCCGGCTTCGTCATCTCCAGGAGGACGGCGGGGCGATCGGGAAACTCCTTCACCCAGGAAGCGCGCCACGCGAGCGGGAGCGCGCCGGCGTTGGAATGAAGGACCATGCCGCCCATCGTCATGCCCACCTGGTACTTGAGGTCCGTCAGTCTCTCCGGAAGGATCAACGCGCGGACACCCGCCGCATCGAGCACGCGGCCGCGGTAGGGGAATCCCTTCTGGATGTAGAGCAGCATGTTCTGGTATCCGTCCAGGGACAGGGACAGGTGCGCGCCCGCCGACCGGATCCCGAAGACGGCGTTCATGTTCGGGAAACCCTGAAAGGCGCTCTCCCAGAGGAAGCCCGCGTGGCCGGTCCTTCCCGACCAAGTGCGGCCGTTTTTTGGGCGCAGGCTCGCAACGCGCCCGTTCCCCGCCATGCGCTTCAACTGACCCATGACGGACCGGACCTCGGGATCGCGGAACGGGTCCGGCTGATGGCGGATGCAACGCGCGGGCACCGTGAACAGGTCCAGGACCGCGAGTGCGACCAGCAGGAAAAGGACCGGTCGACCCCATCGCCGACGGTCCAGGATCTCCCCCGCCCGAGCGAAGAGGAAAGCCGCGGCCGTGCAGGCACTGAACGTCCAAAGGAAGGATGCCTTGGCCGGCTCGAGCATTCCCACCCAGGGGTCGAAGATCCACCGCCAGGGCGCCAGGTTCGATCCGGCGCCCCAGAGGAGGGCGAGGACGGCCGCCACGGCGAAGAAGCGCTCCTTGTGCCGCCCGAGGGTCACGAGCCCCGCGACGAGGATCAACAGGGTTGCCGCGCCCACGTAGCCGGGCATGAAGACCGTGTTGGGGAGGGTGCCCTTGTATCCGGGATCGCCCGGAAATCCCACCCAGGAGGGCCAAAGGATGTTCAGGTACTCCTGCCATTTCAGGCAATACACCCGGGCGAGGAGGGGCGTCCGATTGGAGTAGGACAGGTAATCCAGCGTGGGAATCCATTGCGAGGCCGTCAGAAGGAACGCCGCACCCCAGGCGCCGGCCAGCAGGGCCCAGGTTTTCAGGGCGGTCCTCTTCCACAAGAGCCATAACCCCAGGAACAGGGACGTGTAGAACGCGATCTGAAGATATCCGGCCGTCCATTGCAGGGCCAGGCAACCCGTGAAAGCGGCCCAACGTCCGGCCGTGGGCGTCACCCGCAAGCGGGTGGCCGCCCCGAAGACCCAGGGCACCCAGGAGAGCGTGGAGGCATGGGTGGGAAAACCCCAGAGGTAGGTCATCTGCGAGGAGAGGCCGAAGGACAACGCGGCCAAGAACGCCGCGACCGGGGTGACGCCCAGGATTCGGGCCCACAGGAAGAACCCCAGGACCGCCCAAGCCACGTGGAGAAGGATCATGACGGTGAACCAGTCCCAGAGCCCCGTGAGATTCCAGAGCCAAAAGGGGGGATAGAGCGTCGCGGACTGGAAATTCGCAAGATGCGGGGTCCCGCAGGCGATGAAGGGATTCCAGAGCGGCACACCTCCCTTCCTCCAGAGGTCCACACTCGTCCACTTCTCGGGAAAGACGTATTCCATCGTGTCGGTGACCACGAGAGCTTGGCCCATCAGGTGAAGGATCCAGTACAGAAGGAGGAGGGCGAAGAGGGTCCCAAAAATGGCAAGAACAGGCCCTTTCTTCACAATGATCCCCTTCCCAGAACAAGGAACAACACCCCGAGAAAACCGAGGAAAGCGAGAGACAAGAACAATCCCAGGCGGAAGGAGACGGGTTCGAAAGTCAGGGTCGCGTGCATCTCGCCCGGCTCCAGGACGACTCCCCGGAACGCGTGGTTCACCACCTCGAGCGAACGGCGCCTTCCCCAATCGTTCTCGAAGATCCAACCGGGATAGGCCGTTTCGGAGGACACGAGGAGGATCCGCCCGGGCACGGGACCCGAAGCCGAGGGAGCTCCCTCGGCCAGCAGTTCCACGCGGTTGGGTGTGCGCTTCAACTCCTTCACACGGCAATCCACATAGGTCCCGACCCATCGGGGATCCCGGATGAAACATCCCTTCGAGAAATCGAACTGCGAATCGGCGTTCCGTTGCATGTCCTCCAGCGGCTCGCCGGCCCGGTAAGCGCGGGGCACGGGGAACCAACGGGGCATGGCTCCGGGATTCTCGGCCACCTCGACATCGGGTCCACCGGACGGGACGGGGATGAGCCCCGGAAGCGTGGTCTTCCCGAAGAAGTAGCGGACGCCCAGGTAATCGGCGGCCTTCTTGGAGAAGGAGGGCGAGATCCGGAAAGCCGCGTCCACCCAGTTCCGGGACGGTCCCCATTGCAAGGTGTTGTAACCGACCGCCATGCCCCGGTCGAAGGTCATCGGCCAGTTGGGATACATCCATTGCTTGGCGAGATAGTAGGCCTCTTCCGCGGTCTCCCCGGAAAGCACGCGTGCGTTCTTCATCAGGACGGGTGAATGGAGGAGTCGGCCCGCCCGGGTCAGCCGAGGAAGGATCTCCGGCAGACTCTCGTAATACGAAGGCGCGAGCAGGAACCTCAGCGAAAGGACCCCCGGCATCAGGGACAAGAGGAGCGCCAGAATGGCGGCGCCCATCCCCAGCCGGCGGGTCCCCGGGCCGCGCGACGTCCAGAACGCGGCCACCGCAACGCCCAGGAGGGCCGTTTCAAGAGCGATGCGCCACGGGTCCCCGGATTCGGACGCCACCCCCAGGATGAGCGCGGCACCGTAGATCAGGACGAAGGCCGCGCACGCGATCCATGTGTCGTGCGCATGCGGTCGTTTCATCCGGCCGGCCTCCTGCAACGCCTCGACCGCCGAAAGACAACCGAAGAAAAGCACCAGGGAGATGAGGAACCCGGAACGGATGACGAGCGCATAACCCGGCAGGACGCGTTTCAGGAGTCCTCCGAGAAGGGCCGTTTCCCCGAGACTCAGGACGACGAACAGGAGGAACAGCCATGCGGTCGACTTCCGGACACGGCCCGTGGCGATGCCCCAGGCCGCCACGAAGAGGGTCGGAAGCCCCGCATAGAAGGTGGCCACCCAGTAATGCGGCCCGGAATAGCCCTTCTCCAGCGGATGCCCGTTCACGAAGGGTGACAGGGCCGTGGCGAGATCCCACAGGCCGAGTGGCTGATAGTACTTCCCCGCCCTCAGGTCGGTGCCGAGATAGAACTCCAGGAACGGCAGGGCCCAGACCAGGTTCAACCCCACGGACAGGAGAACGGCCGCCGCGAACCCCTTCCCCCAGGAAACGAAGAGCGCCCGGTCGCCCAACCGGAAGAGCGCTTCAGCCGCAAGAGCCAGCATCGTGAGGTAGGAATACACGGGATAACCGGCCGCCAGCTGGAGGGCCAGGACGACCGACAAAAGAAGGACGGAGCCCCGCCTCCCCTGCCAGAGAAGTCCGGAAACCGCGAAGGCCCACGGGATCCAGGAAACCGCGAAAAGAGCGACGGGGGTCCAGGACATGCACGCCACATGGAGCGACATCCCGAAAGCCACCGCACCGAAAAAGGACGGAAGGACCTCGAACCGCCGTCCTCGCGCAAAAGCGTAGAATCCAAGGAGCGTCCAGGCATGGTGCGAGGCCAGAAGCCAGGCGAAGGCCCTCATGGGGGGCAGGATCAGGTAGAGGAGGGGTACGGGCGGATAGGCGCTGGTGGTCTGCGGATCGGCCAGGAAAGGCTGGCCTGTCCCGAAGAGCGGGTTCCACAACGGAATCAGCCCGTCCTGCCACACGACCTGGGCCCATTTCCAGACGGGGAAGAAAAACCGGGAGGAATCCACGAACGCCGTCACACCCGCGCCCAAGAGCTCCGGGCCGTGATGGAAGAGGACGAGCAGGACTAGAAGAACGGCGGCCGCAACATCAGGAAGGATCCGCTTCATGGCGCAGTCTCCTTCTCAGCATGCCGCCTTGCCTCGGGGGGCAAGTCGACCAGGTCCCGTTCGATGGGGGCGAGAGGGGCGTTCACCCAAGCCTTCCCTGCCCGTAGCGCCTGGCGGTACGCCGCGCGGGCCGCATCCCGCTGACCCCTCTCCTTGAGAACATTGCCGAGGTTCAACCAGGCCCTTGCGAAGGCGGGCTCCAGGGCCACGGCATCGGCGAAGGCCGTTGCAGCGCGGTCCCTCGAACCCAGCCGGATGTTGAAAACCCCCTCCTCGTATCTCACGCTGGCCGAGCGGGGGCATGCTTCGCGCGCGTCCTTCCAGGCGCCCATCGCTTTCTTCAGGTCGGCTCGATCCCCGGTCTTGAGGGCCCGCGCGGAATCGCGTTGCGCGCGCAGGAAAGCCAGCTTCCCATCCAGGGGTTCGAGCGACGTCATTCTCTCGAACGAGGCGTCTGATCGGGCGCGCCAGGTCGGATCGCCGGTCCGCAGGTACATCTCCTCTTCGAAGGACCGCGTGACCGCGTAGGAACGCGAATCCCAAGCATCCAGCCGCTCGGCACGCCTCAAGGCCCGGTAAGCTTCCGGAAGATCTCCCGAAGCCTGAAAGCCCTCGGCGTGATGGTATTCCACGGCCTGGAAGGCCGCTGCGCCGAAGAGGGACAAGGCGAGTCCCAGGGCGAGGCCCGCCGCCGGAAGACCGGCGCGAGGAGACGCGTTCTTATCCCACGATGCCAGCAGGGCCGCGCCGCCCATCGCAGCTTGCGGGGAATGGAACACGATCTGCACGCTTGATGCCGCCGCCATGCCCAAAACCGCGCTCTTCCGGGAGCGATCCTGGACCCGACCCCACCAGCGAAGGAGGCCCGCGACCGCGAAGATCAGGCCCACGGCCCCGAACCCCAACGCCAGATCGAGAATGTCGCTGTGGGCCGAGGGTGTACCCATGAGATAGCGGCTGGGACCGTCCTTCCGGGGTTCCTTGACGCGCTCGTAGACCTGGGGAAAGACACCGGGTCCCTGGCCGAAAAGGGGGTTCTCCACGAGAACGATCCCGGCGCTTTTCCAGATGGAGAGGCGGGACCACTTGGTGGGACTCGGGTTGAGGGCCCTCAATCCCAGAAGCGCCAGGACCACCAGCGTCGGGACGAACACCGCCTTCTTCCACGACCATCCCTTGCCGAACAGGAAGGCGACACCCGCCGCCAGCCCGGCAAAGGCCGCTATGGACCAGAGGCGGACCAGGCTCGCGAAACCGTACAGGAGCGCCAGGTTGCCTCCCGCGTGACGCGGTTTCCTCGCGATGAGAAGGAGAAGGATGGGGATCCCGAGGACCGCCAGGGTCCTTGGATTCGAGTAATCAATCCATGAAATGGGGATCACGAGGGCCCTCCAACCCTCGGTGCCAGCGAGGGAAACCGTATCCGCCCAAGCCCGGAGGGACCAGAGAAGGGGCAACGCCAAGACCGCCAGGGCCACTCGGGCCGGTCGGGCCTGCCCCCTCATCCAGATGATGAAGGCCAGGGCCAGGAATGCCGTCTCCAGGAACCAGGCGGCGCCCTGGCTGGAAGACGAGAAGAAGGCGCGAAGGGCGAAATAACCGGCGCCGAGAACAAGACCCCAGGGAACGCGGGCCGGGGCCTGGGCGGCCAGGGCGGCCGCGGGGATCAGCATCGTGGCGGCCAGGGCAAGGCTCCATGGACGGAAAGGAGGCCAGAAGCCCGCAAGTGCCAGAACGACGATCACCGGCCAGAAGGTTTCTTCGACCGTGAATCCCTTGAGCCAACGCCCGGAGGAAGGAGGTTGCTTGAGCCGCTTGAGCAGGGCGCCCCAGGGGTCCCACTCCCTACCGGGCGAGACCCGCATCTCCGCCAGGAAAAGCGGCAGGATGAAGAGGAGCTCCGGCATGACGAGCGGGATGTCCAGAAGGGAGAAAAGAAGGAAAGCGGCGGCCCCCGTGAAAGCCGCCCGGGAGTCCGGCTTCGTCGGGAGCCGGGTGCGACGGCCGAGACCGATGAGGGCCGCGGCCAGGAGCGACAGGCCGACGACGCCTCCCTCCACCAGCACCTGCAGGACGGTGTTGTGGGCATATCGGGAACCGCTCGAGAGCGGGACCCCCAGCGAACGGAAAGCCTCCTCGAAGTTCCCCCATCCCCATCCCAGGACCGGCAGATCGAACCAGGCCTGGAAGCAGGCACCCCAGAGGGTTCCCCGGTTGAGGAAGGACGAAGCCGTCCAATGGGAGGGCCCCCGCAGGAGGATGACGGCAGCTGTCGCGACCACGCCCGCGGCCGCAAGGATCCAAGCCGTGCGTCTCCTGCCGCCGAGGATCGACACGAGCATGCCCGCGGCGAACAGGCAGGCCATGGCACCGACGCTTCCCGTGAAGAACAGGACCGGGACCATGAGGAACAGGAGGAGGATGCCGAGGGTTCGGGAACGGCCGTCCTTCCGGAAGGCCCGCTCGAACGCCCCCGGAAGGAAAAGCAGGAGGAGCGCGGCCATCGCACCCGGGGTTCCCATCGGGCCGAAAACCCTCTTGTGATGCAAGGCGGCGGTGACGATGTCGCGGTCCTCCCCCGAAAGGCCGGGCAGGAGGGCGCGCATCCCCTCGAACTGGGCGAAACGCTGGTGCAGGGCGAGCAGGCAGGCCGCCGAAACGCCCAGGAGGAGGAAGGTCCTCATGCGATCCCTCGAAGCCGCGGGAACCTCCATCCATTGCAAGGTCAACGCGGTTCCGGCGGCCAGGAAACCCGCGGATTGCAGGGCGATCCCGGGACTGTCGGCCCAGAGGGCGGACAGGAAGGCGAAAGCGATGAAGGCGGTTGGCCAACGGCCCAGGATCCGCCCGGACTCGGCGGAAGGCGGCTTGAGGAAGAGAAGCAGGAGCGGGACGGCCAGGACCAGAGCCAGGGACCGTGCTTCCAGGAGCGCGGGATGGAAGAGAAGCCAAAGGAATGCGAGAAGGTAAACGGCCTCGAAGAGCGCCATCCCGCTCGGAGCGGGGATCCGAAGGCCCCGAAAAATTGGGACGCGGCGCCTCATGCGGGTTCCCGTCGTCTCAACCCTTCTTCAAGGGCAGGACCGCGGCCGCCTGGAGGGCCAGCAGGTAGCTCATCTTCCCGAACCCCTGGATCACACCGGTCGCCACGGGCGAAACGTGGGAAGTGTGACGGAAATCCTCGCGGGCATGGATGTTGGACAGATGGACCTCGATGGCCGGGATCTGGACCGAGGACAGCGCGTCCCGGATGGCAACGGACGTGTGGGTGTATGCGGCGGGATTCAGGACGAGGACATCGGCCCAGTTGCGGGCGTTCTGGATGGTCTCCACGATCTCGCCTTCGTGATTCGACTGAACGATCTTCATGTCGATGCCCAGTTTTCCGGCGGCATCCTTGAGGTCTGCGTTGATCTCCTCGAGGGTCGTAGTGCCGTAGACCTGGGGCTCGCGTTCCCCGAGGAGGTTCAGGTTGGGTCCGTGGATGACAAGCACTTTGCGCATGGCATCGCTCCGATGGTTCAAGGCCCCGTCCGCAATGACGGCACGGCGGATTCGGCCCTGGGATCCCGAACAGTCTATTCCCGCCCCGGGAACCGGGCAAGCCCGGTCCTCGCGGTATTACTTCCGCTTGCCGGAAGGTTTCTTCGGGGGCACAACCGTCTTTATGGGTGCAGACCGGTGCGCCGCCTTGACGGGCACAGCACCCCGTTTCCCCTCCACCTGGCTGGTCTTCCGGTCCTTCAGGTGGGCCAAGGACGCCTTGAGTGCATCCATGGCGTGGATCACAGCCTCGTTGGACTCAACGGGTTTCGGGGTGGCGACGGGAACAGCCACGGTCCGTTTCGAGAAGAGCGGGGTCTTCCGGACCGGGGGCTTGCCGATGGAACGGTCCGTGGCGGGTTTTCCGGGAGGAACCTGCTTCCCGGAAGCGGGAACGGCGACCTTCCCACCCGCCTTGTGCGCAGATTTTACGACCGCCTTCTCCCCGGCCGTCTTGATGATCGCACCCTTGGCGGAAGCCTTGCCCTGGGGAAGGGCCCCCTTGGTCGTCGGAGGGATTTTTCCGGACGGGGCCTTCGATATGGTTTTCCCCGCAGGAGACTTCAGGACGGTTCCCTTGGAGGGAACGGACGATTTCGAAGCGTTCGCCGGAAGCCCCGCTTTCTTCTTCGGATCCAGTTCCGGGGTGGGATGCTCGGGGTTCTTCGGAAAGAGGGGCACATGGACCTTGATGGCCTTGCCCTTGGAGGGAGCGGCCGCTTCGGCCTTGGAGGCGGCGTTCGGCTTCAATTTAGGTCGGGGGGCGGATTCACGCACGAAAGCGCCAGCCCGGAGGATGGGAACACCCTCGACCCGGTTCATTCGCGAGCAGTAGTTCAGGTCCTTCTCGTGCCCCTTCTGGGCGATCTCCCTGCCTTCGGGAGAGTCCAGGAGAAGTTCGTGCAGGCGTCCCTGCCACGGCTTGTAGAAACCGATGGCCTTTCTTGCGCTTTCGGCCAGGACCACAGGTTCGCTTCCCACGGTGTTCTGGAGGAAATCGGCGATCATGCCGGCGAAAACCATGTCCTCGGGAGAGGTTCCCTGGTCGCTCACACCGCAGACCACCACCACATCCCTCTTGAGGCGAAGGAGTGTGTCGTAGACATCCGAAAGGTTGACGAAGGATCCCAGGAGAAGCACCTCGGCCCCTTTCAGGTGCCGAAGCGCCTGAGCTGACCGAGAACTGAGGCAGACGATCTTGTTCTTCATTTTCTCCCGGCTGGAATCCAGGGGCGAAACGCTCAAGGGGAAACCCGCCACCTTCTCCCAGTGGGCCTCGCCGGCCAGCAATCCTTCGCCCCGCTTGAGCTTCGAGAAGGCGGCCTTGGCCGAGGCGGGATCGGGGAACGCGAGAACGGACTTCGCCCCGTGCGACAGGTAAACGGGGATCGCGGAGCTGAATCGAAGGACATCCGCCAGGACGACGGCGGCCTTGCGGAAGACCCCCTCCTTCGCGTCCGTCGGGGATGGATACACGGTGACTTTCATCTTGTTCCTTTCGGTTCGAACCTTCGGATCAGCGCCCGAGTCCCCGTTCCGGCCTGTTCTCCATGTACTTCTTCACGAAATGGGTCGAGAACTGGCCGCGACGGAACGTCTCGCTCCTCATGAGCCGGCTCACGAAGGGGATGGTGGTGTGCACGCCCTCGACGATCATCTCGTCCAGGGCCCTCAACAGGCGTTGGATGGCCTCGTCCCGGGTGGCCCCATGCGCGATGACCTTCGCCAGGAGGGAGTCGTAATAGGGCGGGACCTTGTAACCCTGGTAGATATGCGTGTCCACGCGGATGGAAGGGCCACCCGGCGCGTGGAAATTGGTGATGGTCCCCGGGGAGGGACGGAACCCGTCCTCGGGATCCTCGGCGTTCACTCGACATTCGATGGCGTGGCCCCGCGGCTCCAGGAACGGCTTGGTCACGGAGATCTTCTCGCCCGCCGCCACGCGGATCTGCTCCTTCACGAGGTCCAGGCCCATGACCATCTCGGTGACGGGATGCTCCACCTGGATGCGGGTGTTCATCTCCATGAAATAGAAATCACCCCGGCGGTCCTGCAGGAACTCGATGGTGCCTGCGCTGGTGTAGCGCACCCCCTTGGCCAGGCGCAGGGCGTACTTCTGCACGATCCGGCGCTGGCGGTGGGTCAGCGTGGGGGCCGGCGATTCCTCGATGAGCTTCTGGTGGGAGCGCTGGATGGTGCAATCCCGCTCGCCGAGGCACACGATATTACCGCGCTCGTCCCCGAGGATCTGCACTTCAACGTGCCGGGGTTCCTCCAGGTACTTCTCGAGGTACACGTCCGCCTTCCCGAAGGCGGCCTCCGCCTCGGCGCGAGCGGTCTGGAAGGCCTGGGAAAGGGCGATATCGGTGTGGGCGATGCGCATGCCCTTGCCGCCGCCGCCCGCGGTGGCCTTCAGGATGACGGGATACTTGATCTTCTTGGCGATCTCCATGGCCTTCTTGACGTCATCCACGGGTCCGTTGGATCCGGGAGTCGTCGGCACCCCGTAACGTTTCGCCGTGGCGATCGCGGCCACCTTGTCGCCCATCAGCCGCATCACATCCGGGGTCGGACCGATGAACTTGATCTGGCAGGAGGAACACACCTCGGCGAAATGCGCGTTCTCGGCCAGGAAACCGTAGCCGGGATGGATGGCCTCAGAGTCGGTGATCTCGGCCGCGCTGATGATGGCCGGGATGTTGAGGTAGGATTCCTTGCCGGGAGGCCGTCCGATGCAGACGGATTCGTCCGCGAAATGGACGTGGAGGGATTCGGCGTCCGCCTCGGAATAGACGGCCACCGTCTTGACGCCGAGTTCCTTGCAGGCGCGGATGATGCGCAGAGCGACCTCGCCCCGGTTCGCGATCAGGATCTTGTTGAACACGGGACGCTCAACCTTGGGGATCGAGAACGAAGAGGGGTTGCCCGAACTCCACCACCTGCCCGTTCTCGACGAGGATCTTGACGACCTTGCCCGAAACCTCGGACTTGATCTCGTTCATGAGCTTCATGGCCTCGATGATGCAGAAGACCTGCCCCACCTCGATCCTGGAACCCTCCTGGATGAAGGGTTTGGCGTCGGGCGCGGGAGCCCGATAGTACGTGCCCACCATGGGGGACTTGACGAGGGTTCCCTCCTCGGCCGCTGGAGGGGTCCCTGTTGCGGCAGGGATCGCGGGGGTAGCAGCGCCGACTGCGACGGGGGGCGGCGCGGCCCATTGAATCTCGGGCGTGGAACCCCGCTTCATATGGATCTTGACGTCGCCCTTCTCGTAATGCAGTTCGGAAAGTCCGCCCTCATCCATGAGGGCCACGATGTCCTGAAGGACGGAAAGCTTGGCGCTGATCTTCCGTTTGGAAGCTTTCCCGTTGGTGGCGGATTTCTGTCCGCCGTTCTTGGTCTCGGTCTTCTCGTTGCTCACGTCTCGGCCTTTCGGAGAGGAGAATTCTCCTCCCGCTCTGGTTTGATGGGACCCTCTCAAGAATCCCGCATCTTAGAATGAAGCCGTTTCAAACCTTCCAAGCCGGGCTCCGTTCGGTTCCCCGGGTGAGAGCCTTTCTTCGAGTTTTCGCGCCTTCGCGGTGAAGGCTATTTGTTCGCCCGCTCCAGGTACTCCCCGGTGCGGGTATCGATCTTGAGGACATCCCCCTCGTTGATGAACAGGGGAACCTGGATGACGGCGCCGGTCTCGAGGGTCGCTGGCTTGGTGGCCCCGGAAACCCGGTCGC